>CAZDEX010000091.1:0-8042 GCA_964504405.1 uncultured Gaiellales bacterium
CGGTCATCTCGCTCGTCGACCTCGGCGTGATCCGCGACGTCGCCGTCGACGGCGAGCACGTCCGCATCGAGTTCACGCCGACGTTCCTCGGCTGCCCCGCGCTGGAGGTGATGAAGCGCGCGCTCGAGGACAAGGTGACCGAGCTGGGCGCGGAGCCGGACGTCGCCGTGATCCAGGACGACTCGTGGTCGACCGACCGCATCACCCCAGCCGGACGCGAGAAGCTGCGCGAGGCCGGGTTCGCACCGCCCGCCCCGCGCGCCGCGGGTGCGACGACGCTCGTCCAGCTGCAGTCGAAGGCGTTCCGCTGCCCCTACTGCGGCTCGACCGAGACGACGCTCGAGAACATCTTCGGCCCGACGCCGTGCCGCTCGATCCGCTGGTGCGAGAGCTGCCGCCAGCCGTTCGAGCAGTTCAAGACGATCTAGGCGGCAACCGAGGTTCCGCCGCTAGCGCACTGCGCGGCGCGCCGGCGAGACGACCGCGTCGACGAGGCGGTCGAGCGCCCAGATGATCGCCGTCGCGGCCACGTAGTTCCAGAAGCCGTGGATGTCGAACTTCGGGACGATCACGACCGTCAGCCAGAGCATGAACAGGGAGACGAAGAACCAGGCGATCCCGAGGGTGACGAGCGCGAGCGGGAACGTGATCAACTTCAGGACCGGCTTCAGGATCGTGTTGAGGATTCCGAAGACCGCCGCCGCGATGATCACGGTCCCCGTCGACCCGTGGAAGGTCACGCCGCCGAGCAGCCAGCCCGTCACGCCGAGGACGACCGCGTTGACCGCCCAGGAAACGAGGAGCCACGGGACCATGGCGCGATCCTACGTTCACCCTTCCGATCCCTCAAGCTGGGGGATCCGGATGCCGAAAACGGAGGGAGATGGCGCTCTCCCTGCACCGCCCGCTCCTGCGCCGCGCGCCGCGCGCGAGGGCGCAGCGCCCCTTTCGGGTGGCCGTCTTCACGACGTCCTACCCGCGGGACGCCGCCGATCTCGCCGGCCGGTTCGTCTTCAACACCGTCGAGCACCTGCGCGAGCGCGACGTCGACGTCGAAGTCGTGGCTCCCGGGACCTACCGCGACTTCGGGCTGACGGGCAGCGGGAGCGGCGGGGTCGTGGCCGCCGTCAAGCGCCGCCCGTGGCTCGCCCTCCTTCTGCTGCTCTCGATGATCGCCGCATGCCGCGCCGCCGCGCGCCGTGCCGATCTCGTCCACGCGAACTGGCTCGCAGGAGCCGCGATCGCGCTCTTCAGCGGCCGGCCCTTCGTCGTCACCCTCCACGGCTCCGGCACCGCGGGACGCTTCTCCGACCTCGCGCTCGCGCAGCGCGCACCGTGGCTCGTGCGCCTGCTCCTCTGTCGCGCGCGCGCCGTGATCTGCTGCTCCGAGCAACTCGCCGATGCGATGCGCAACTGCGGCCTGAGGAACGTGCACGCGATCCCGTACGGGGTCGACGTCCCCTCGAGCCTTGGCGCCGAGGACGAGGCCCATCCCGTTCTGTACGCCGGCCGCCTCTCGCCCGAGAAGAACATCGGCGTGATCGCGGTCGCGACGCACGGCCTGCCGCGGATCATCGCGGGCGACGGGCCGCTGCGCGACCTGCTGCCCGACGCACTCGGCTTCGTCCCGCACGAGGAGCTCGGCGAGCTCTACGACCGGGCCGGCGTGGTCGTGCTCGTCTCGCAGATGGAAGGACTCCCGAATGTCGTGCTCGAGGCGATGGCGCACGGCAAGACCGTGATCGCAACGCCGGTCGGCGGCATCCCCAGCGTGATCGAGGACGGCGTCACCGGCTTCCTCGTTCCTGTCGGCGACGCGGTCGCCCTGCGCGAGACGATCAAGCGTGTGCTCGCAGACGACGCGCTTCGCCACCGCGTCGGGGAGGCAGCCCGCCAGCGCGTGACCGAGTACTGCTCGTGGGACCGCGTGACCGAGCGCACGTTGCAGGTCTACGCCGAAGCCGCGTGATGCGCTACGACGACTGGCGGGCGACGCGGTTCTTCCCGGGCCTCGAGGGGCTCCGCGCGATTGCGGCGCTGCTCGTCGTGTTCCACCACGCGCGCACGCACCGGCTGTGGGGCGCGCTCGAGGGCTGGAACGGCGTCACGTTGTTCTTCGTCCTGAGCGGCTTTCTGATCACGACGCTTGCGCTGCGGGAAGAGGACGAGCGCGGCGCTCTGCGGTGGCGGGCGTTCTTCGTGCGCCGCGGCTTCCGCATTCTCCCCGTCTACCTCGCGAGCCTCGCGCTCTACGCGCTCGCGATGTTCGGGCTCGGGGTCGGCGCGACGCATCGTGCGTCGTTCGTGCACGCCGTGCCGTGGTTCCTGTCGCCGTTTCCCGAGGTCCCGTTCTTCACGCACGTGCACGTCGTCTTCTCGCTCGCGTGGTCGCTCGGGATCGAGGAGAAATTCTATCTCCTGTGGCCGCTGCTCGCGTTCGTCGTGCTGCGGAAGCGTGGCGGCGCACGCCTCGCTCTCGCCGTCGTGCTCGCGCTCGCCTGCCAGCTCCCGCTCGCGTTGACCGGCGGCGGCCGGGCAGTGGCGCCGTACAGCGCGATCCTCCTCGGCTGCATCCTCGCGTTCCTGTTGCACGACCGCCGCACATTCCCGGTCGTCGCGCGCCTCGGCTCGAACGCGGGGCTCGCGTTCGCGGCGGCGGCGCTCGTCGCGGTGCACGCCTCGACGCACTACTGGCATCCGACCGCGGAGGGCTTCCGTGTCTCGTCCGCCGCGTACTACCTCCCGTATTCGCTCGCCGCGGCGCTGGTCGTGGGCTCGCTCGCGCTCCGCTCGCGTGCCGGCATCGCTTCGCGGCCGATGCGCTTCGTCGGCCGCGTCAGCTATCCGCTCTACCTCATGCACCCGCTGGCGCTCGGCGTCGCCGCGACAGTCGTCGCGCCGGGCGGGACCGTCGTCGAGCTGTTCTACCTCGCGGTCGGCCTCGTGCTCTCGCTGGCGCTCGCGTACGCGCTGCACCGGGTCGTCGAGCGTCCGCTCGTGCGCGTGGGCAAGGAGCGGGCTGCGCGTCTAGGCGGTCGACGGCGCGACCCTCTCGTGCATCTCGTGCATGCGGAACGCGAGCACGATCTCGTTCACGCCACGTAGGAGCGCCGTCGCGCCCACGACGCCGTGGCGAGGTTCCACGCTCAACCCGCCGAAACCTCCCTCGAAAGGGGGACAAACCTGTCCGAACCATGCGCTACACCAGGTGGCGCACGTGGGGTCTCGCAGGGGTCATCTGGCGCTCGGCGCCGTCGCTTTCGCTGCCACGGTCGGCGCATCCGCCGCCTCCGGGTCGACACTGCGCGTGCTGATCAAGGGCACGCCGAACAAGACCGACTCGAACCGCACGCAGGCGACGATCAACGGGATCGTCATCCACGACACCGAGGGCCGCTTCATCGGGTCGGTCCGCGCCCTGCAGAACCCGCGCGTCGACGGCTCCGCGCACTTCGTCGTCTCGCGCCGAGGCCAGATCGTGCAGCTCGTCCCGGTCACCGACGTCGCCTGGCACTCGGGCAACAGCTGGTGGAACCTGCACTCGATCGGAATCGAGCACGAAGGCTGGGCGGGCCGCCGCGCGTACACCGAGAAGGAATACCGCGCGTCCGCGCAGCTCGTCGCGTATCTCGCCCATCGCTGGACCATTCCGATCGATCGGAAGCACATAATCGGCCACGCCGAGGTGCCCGACCCGTACCACCCCGGTCGCTTCGGCGGCGTCTCGCATCACACCGATCCGGGCCCCTACTGGAACTGGCGCAACTACATGGGTCTCGTGCGCTACTACGCAGCGCATCCCGTCCTGCCCCACTTCGTGAAGCAGATGACCGTGCTTCCCGACGCGCCCGTGCCGCACGGCTCCGTCGTGACGCGCGCCGCGCACGTGATCACGGAGACGCTCGTGCGCGCGACGCCGGTCAGCGTCACCCCGCCCGCACGCCAGGTCGTCACGCGCTCCACGATCGACCGCAACGCGCTCGTGCGCGGCAGCGCCCTCTGGTGGTCGGGCGTCACGTCCCGCACGCAGTGGCACCGGCACGTGTGGAAGGTCGATTTCCAGGTCGACGGCAAGACGCTGTACACCGACCACACGTGGCCGTACTCGTTCCACCGCATGGAGGGATGGAACACGCGCAGCGTCGCGAACGGCCGGCACATGCTGACCGTGCGTGTCTACGGCGCCCACCACTACCGCATGTGCAAGTCGATCGCCGTGCGGGTCGTCAACCCGCCCCTTCAGGTCGCAGTCACAGGCGCGGTCTCGGGCGTTGCGGTGAGCGGCGTCCTACGGCTCGCCGCGCGGACGAACGAGCCGGTCGACCGCGTCGCGCTGTACGCCGACGGGAAGCTCGTGAGCCGCGACGACTCGGAGCCCTACACGCTCACCGTCGACACGTCGCGGCTGACCGAGGGGGAACATACCCTCGTCGTCTACGCCCGCGGCACCGCCCACCGGGCCGCGCTGCGGCTCCCCGTCGTGGTCGCGAACGATCCGGGCTTCCCCGCCACCCTTGCAGGGAACTGGGTCACCCACCGCATCGACTCCGACGCCTTCGGGCGCGGCCCCTCCGACGGGTAGTCTCCCGCGACATGGCAAATGTGCGCATCCTGTTCTGCCCCGTCTGAAGCGGCTATGACGAACGGGCCGCGAGTCTCGTGGCCGAGCTGAACGGAACGGAGCACACCGCCGAGATGGTTCCCGGCGACAAGAACCAGTACGACATCTTCGTCGACGACGAGCTCGTTTTCTCGAAGCAGGCGGAGGGCCGCTGGCCGGGGCTCGCCGAGATCCTGGCAAAGCTGCCCCCTTCCTGACAGCCCGTCCTAACCCGGACTCAACGTCGGCCGCTGTACCTTCTGCCCTGGTGCGCCGCGTGACTCTCCTGCTCGTGCTGCCCGTCGCCCTTGCTGCCTGCGGAGGCTCGTCGAAGCCCGCCGCGCCGCCGCGCCCGACGCAGAAGCAGTTCGTCGCCGCCGCGAACGCCGTGTGCGTGCGCTCCGACCGCGCCGTCTACGAGCTCGGCCGTCTGTCGCTCGATCCCACCGGCTGGGGCAAGACGGCCGCCGCCGCGCGCAAGGCGCTCGCCGACATGAGGACGGTCACCCCGCCGGCAGGGAAGGACGCCGCGTTTGCCGCGCTGCTCGCCAAGGGCCAGGAGCTCGCCGACGGCATCCAGCAGGTGCACGACGCCCTCGTCAAGAAGGACTACGCCAAGGCCCGCGCCGCCCAGCAGAGGGCGACGAACGCGGACACGGCGATCCACAAGCAGGCCCAGAAGCTCGGCCTGACGTTCTGCCAGCAGCTGCTGACGAACTGGCCGGCTTAGCCGCCGCCGCCGCTCAGCTCTGTCCGGTGAACGCGGGGTCGCGCTTCGCGAGGAAGGCTGCGACGCCTTCGCGGAAGTCGGGGGTCTGCGTCATCTCGGCCTGCGTCACCGCCTCGAGCTCGAGCTGCTCCTCGAACGAGCTCGTCTCGGCCGCGTCGAGCAGCCGCTTCGTCTCCCACACCGCGCGCGTCGGCATCGCGGCGTACAGCTCGGCGATCACCTGCGCGCGGGCCGGAAGCTCCTCGGCCGTCGTCACCTCGGAGACCAAGCCCCACTCCCGCGCCTCGGCGGCGCTCAGCTTGCGGCCGGTCGTGAGCCACTCGAATGCGCGGGCGGTGCCGACCACGCGGCGGACGAGCCACGTGGCACCGGAGTCGGGGACGAGGCCGATCTTGATGAAGGCGGGCACGAAGCTCGCGACGTCGCTCGCGACGCGCAGGTCGCAGGCCAGCGCGAGGGACATGCCGGCGCCGGCGGCCGGGCCGTTCACGGCGGCGATCACCGGCTTCTGCAGCGCGCGAATCGCGAGCACTGTCTCGTGGTAGTTCTCGCGCAGGTTGTCGGCGACCGAGCTGGTGCCGGCGGAGAGGTCCTGCAGGTCCTGACCGACGCAGAAGCCGCGGCCGGCGCCCGTGACGATCGCAGCCCGGATCGACGGGTCGGCCGCGGTGCGCAATGCGTCGTGCAGCCCGTCGTGGACGGCCTTGTTCAACGCGTTCAGGACGTCGGGCCGATTCAGCGTGATCGTGAGGACGGCGCCGTCACGGGTGACCTCGACTTCCGCCACGACGACAACCATAACCGGGGCGCCCTCTAGAGTCCGCCCTGTGTACGACGCGTTCCCCTCGCTCGAGCTCGACCGGCTCGCCGACCACGTGCTGCGCCTGACGCTCCGCGCCAAGGGAAAGCTCAACGCGGTCAGCGGCTCGATGCATCGCGAGCTCGCAGAGATCTGGAAGGCGATCGGCGCGGACGCCGAGACGCGCGCGGTGATCGTGCGTGGCGCGGACGGCGCCTTCAGCGCCGGCGGCGACCTCGACCTCGTGCTCGACATCGCGAACGATTACGAGACGCGCCGCCGTGTCTTCCACGAGGCGCGCGACCTCGTCTACAACCTGATCAACTGCCCGACGCCCATCGTCTCGGCGATGACGGGGCCGGCGGTCGGCGCGGGCCTCGCGGTCGGCTTGCTCGCCGACATCTCGATCGCAACGCCGAAGGCCCGCATCGTCGACGGGCACACGAAGCTCGGCGTCGCCGCCGGCGACCACGCGGCAATCGTCTGGCCGCTCCTCTGCGGGATAGCGAAAGCGAAGTACCACCTGCTGCTCTGCGAGCCGGTGGACGGCGTCGAAGCCGAGCGCCTCGGCCTCGTCTCGCTCTGCGTCCCCGAGGAGGAGCTCGAGGAGCATGCACTCGCGATCGCAACGCGGCTCGCAGAAGGCGCGCAGTCGGGGATCCGCCATACGAAGCTCGCGCTCAACAACTGGCTGCGCCTCGCGGGCCCGGCGTTCGACGCCTCGCTCGCCCTCGAGTTCATGGACATGAGCGGCCCCGACGTCCACGAGGGCGTCGCCGCCGTGCGCGAGAAGCGCCCGCCGAGCTTCGGCTAGCCGAGCTCGACGAACTCGACGGTGAAGGGCTTGCCCATCGCCATCGCGTCCTTCGCCGTCGCCATGAACTCGTCGCTGCGCGCCGCAGCCTTGAACGCGTCCATGTCGGGCCACTCGAACTCGGCGTAGTACTTGTGCTCGGGCTCGCCCGTCGGCGCGCCGAACACGCGCCCGTGACGGAACGTCGCACCGGGAACCTGCGTGCACAACTCGGCGTGCTGTGCGTACCGGTCCGGGTCGGGAGCTTCTCCGTAGAGTACGACCGCGCGAATCATCGAGGGAGGAGCCTACCCAGCTTGACGTCACTCGCGGTGTCCCTTGCCGTCCTCGCCGGCCTGGCCGGCTCGGTGCAGGTCGCGGTGATGGGCCGCTTCGGCGGCCATGTCGGCGTGTTCGAGGCGCTGACGTTCTCGACGGCGGTCCAGCTCGCGTTCTCGCTCGCGCTCCTCCTCGCGGTGCGCGGCGGGATCGGCGGCCTGCACCACGTCTTCAAGACGCCGGCGTGGATGTGGATCGGCGGGCTCATGGGCTTCACCGTCGTGACTGCGATCACCTTCGCGCAGCCGCGGATCGGCGCGACGGCGACGATCGGGATCCTGATCGCAGGCCAGCTCGTGATGGGCGCGGTGATCGACCGCTTCGGGCTCTTCGGGGTCGAGCAGATTTCGTTATCGCCTGGACGCGTGATCGGAATCGCCCTTCTGGGAATCGGCGCCGGGCTCTCGCTCGTTCGCTAGCGAGTGAGCAAGAACGCGAAGGTCTGGACCGCCCTCGTCACGGTCTACGTGATCTGGGGATCGACGTACCTCGGGATCGCGTACGCCGGCGAGACGATCCCGCCCCTCTTCGCCGCGTCGACGCGCTTCATCACCGCGGGCACGCTGATGACGGTGCTCGTCGTCTTCGTCCGGCGCGGCACGCTTCGCGCGCGGCGGAGCGAGGTGCTGTCGGCAATGCTGATCGGCGTGCTCCTGCCGGGTGCGAACTCGGTCCTGTTCTTCGCAGAGCGGCATCTCGCGACCGGCATCGCCTCGCTGATCATCGCGTCGGTGCCGCTGTGGGTCGTCGTGCTGCGGCTCGGCCTCGGACGCGAGCGGCT
>CAZDEX010000092.1:0-7750 GCA_964504405.1 uncultured Gaiellales bacterium
ATGTCTGAAAAAGTGGGCCGGGCAGGGATCGAACCTGCGACCTTGGGATTAAAAGGACGCCGCGGAACCCAGACCGACCGAGACCAACCGAGACGCGGAGCCGTTCTCGGCCCCTGACGTGGCCGCTTCGTCTCGGCCTGTTTCGTCACCTCTGGGCGCCCTCTCGTCGCCCACCTCGGTCGCCGTGAGCTGCTCGAGGAAGTCGACCTCGGGCAGGTCCTCGGGCAGCAGGTGCACGTAGACGGCGAGCGTGAACGCCGGCGAGTGGTGGCCGAGCCACGCCTGCACCTGCTTCGCGTTCAGTCCGCGGCGGAACAGCAGCGATCCGCACGTGTGGCGGAACGTGTGGAACGAGACCCATGGGACGCCGGCGTCGGCGGCCGCGGGCTTGAGGATGCGCCGGGCGACGTTCTGCTGGTCGACGACCGTGCCGCGTGACGTCGCGAAGACGAGCGCGTCGTCGCCGGCGGATCCGCGCAGCCGCCAGAGCCGACGAGCCATCCCGTCCGACAGCGGGACGTCGCGGCGGCCGTAGCGGCTCTTCGGCGGCGCGAAGCCGCCCTTGTAGAACCGCCGGCGGACGAGCAGCCGTCGGCGGCCGAGGTCGACGTGCTCCCACTGCAACGCGACGAGCTCGCCGATCCGCAGGCCGGTGTGGGCGAGCAGCTCGAAGAAGAGCCGCCAGTACGCGCACCGCTCGCAGCCGGTCTCCGGCTGCTCGAGGCCGCGGCACGGGACGCAGAGGATCGCGTCGAGCACCGCCCGGAGCTCGTCCTCGCTCATCGCCTTCGCCTTCTCCGGCTCCGCCTCGTCGTCGACGTCGGCCGGCTTCGTGATCCTGACGCCGGCGCACGGGTTCGTCCGGATCAGGCCGTCCTCGACCGCTGTCGCGAACAGCGCCTTCACCGGAGCGATGTGCAGGCGGACCGTGTTCGGGGCGAGGCCCTCGTCGGCGAGCTTCTTCGCGTACGCCTTGATGTGCGGCGCGCGGATCTCGGCGAGTCGGGTGCGTCCGAAGTAGCCGACGGCGCCGACGCCCGTGCAGCGGCCGGTCTCGTCGGCGATCGGGTTCCCGTCAGCGTCGAGGCCGAGGCGACGACGGTAGTCCGAGCGGGTCGCCTCGCGGATGCCGGCGTTCGTCCTGCCCGTGTACGTGCGGATCCACTCGGCGGCGTACGCCGCGAACGTCAGCTTCGTCGTCTCCTGGAACTCGCCGCGCGCGACGTCGGTGACGCGCTCGGCGCGTGCGGCGACGGCTCCAGCCATCGTCTTGGCGAACACCTTCCGCCGCTTGCCGGCGACGTCGGTGTACGTCGCGACGTAGCGGCCGCCGCGCTTGTAGATGCCCGGGACGCGGGTGCGTTCGAGCCTCGGCGTCGTCTTAGCCATCGCTCGGCTCCGGCAGCCCCAGCTGCCGCTCGATGTTCCCGATCCGCAGCTCGAGCCGAGCGACGTCGAGAGCGAAGTCCTGACGCGACGGGATGTCCTCGACGTCGACGAGCCCGACGCAGGCCACCCGGCAGGCCTCGGACGACGGCTCGGCCGTTCCGAGCTCTCGGATCAGCCTGCCGATCGTCTCGAGCCGTGCGGCCCCGGCGTGCAGCCAGGTCGGCGTGAACGCGTCACCCTGCCCGTAGAGCGTCGCCGGACACGAGCCGCCCGCGGCCGCACGGCGCAACATCGCCGCTGCCCGCTCGTGCGCGAGCGCCTCGACCTCGACCATCTCCGGCCGGCGCGCGGCAGCGTCGACGGCCGCCTCGTAGGCCTCGCCCCAGTCGTCCTCGGCCGGATAGGCGATCGCGAAGGCGCCACGCACGACGGCGATGGCCTCGTCGGCGGCCTCGTTGCCGACTGACGGCGGCGCGACTCGCTCGAGCGCGTTGAAGAGTTCGTCGTACGCGAGGACCCACGCGGTCAAGCTGATGAGCTCGTCGGCGGGGACTGTCACTTTGGTGCTGGTCATGCGACCTCCCATGTGGTAGATAGTGAGACCGACACTATCACTATCGTAGAGAGAGGGGAAGTCGCAATACCATCCGCGCCCGCCAGTACGCTCGACCACGTGCCCCAGCTCGTCGGGATCCGTGACGTCGCAGCCATCATCGGCGCGTCCGTTCCACACGCCCACCGCCTGGTGCTCGACGCGACGCTTGGGTTCCCGGCGCCGTACGACGGTCCTGAGGCGCGCCTCGCACGAGGCCGCGTGTGGCGTCGCGTCGACGTCGAACGATGGGCTCGTGCGAACGCAGTGCCCGAAGGCCGACAGCGCCGCCAGAGACGTCAGACCGACTAACCGCTCGTTCGCCGGTCACGCCGCAACACGGCTCCTAGGGCGGCCGCGGCGGGCAGTGGGCAACACCTGGGCGATCCGCTCGCCCGCCAGGTACGCGTCGACGTCGACGCGCCGGACAAGCGTCGTCGAGCCATCCTTGAAGCGCGGCAGGCGGCCCGACGAGACCAAGTCGTACACGCGCTGGCGCGACACGCCCATGTAGCGGGCGGCGTCGGCAGGGCGAAGGTACTCGCCCCATTCGCGGCCGTCGGCGACGAGCTCGCCGAGAGCTTCGACCGCGATCGCCGCGGCGCGCTGCGCGATCGCCTCGAGCGTCTCGTCCGGAATCTCAAGCGCCAACTTCACACGCGCACCCCAGCCGGCAGCAGGACGCGCCGCGGAAGAGGCATCTCGCGTTCGTTCGGCACGAGGGTCGACGTCATGTCGAGCGCCGCCGACGCGCGGCTTCGCCGCGACCAGCAGCTGCGGCACACCGCGCGGGATCCGATCACGAAGCGCTCGCCGTCATGACCGCACCCGTCGTCGCACACGCCGGGCGCCGCGGCCGCCGTCTCGTCGAACCCGTTCAGCCGGCGCCAGAGACGATCGCTCTCCGTCGCGCACTCCTGCAGCCACCGGGGATTCCACTCCTCGAGTTCGTCCACCAGCGCGCCGGGAAGTACCCGCGGCTCGTCCGGCTCGTCGAAGTAGCCACGCGGCAGGCGGTCGGTGCCGTCCGAGTCTCGCACGTACGTCCCTGCGGTTCCGTTCGAGACGAACCGCCACCCAGTGCGTCGACGCTTCTTCACCGAAGCCGAGCCGGCTTCTGCCGGCGTAGGCTCGGCTTCGGTGCTAACTCCCGAACGAGTCTCGGCTCCCGTAAGGGAGCCTCGTTCGGGAGGAACTTCTTCTATGACCGCAGATTGCGGGGCTTGCGGTGTCAGCTCCCCTCGCGTGAGCTCATAGATGGTCGAGCGTCCGTTGTGCAGTCCCGCCTCGCGGAGGTAGCTCTTCGCGAGCAGCTCCTTGTCTGCGCGGAGCACGGTGTCGTAGTCGACGTCGAGTGCTTCCGCGATCGTGTTGCGGGACTTCCAGGAGTGAGGGAACCGGCGTCCGTCGGCGCCGTCTCGGCGCTGGCGGTAGACGGCCTTCGCGGTGCGTGACAGTCCGTTGGGGTCGGTCGAGCTCGTCGTCGGGATCGCGTCGAGCTCGTCGTCTTCGAGCCAGGTCCGTTCGCCGGCGCCGCCGCCGTCGTGCACGCGGAGGAGTGGTCGCTTCGACTTCGTCATGCCGCGATCCGCGCCGGTGCGTGCTCGAGCCGTTCGGCGATGGCCCGGAAGCGGATGGCGGAGAGCTGGTCTGGTGCGACCGAGGCGAGATCGTCGAGCACGTCCGGGAGCACGTCACGGACAAGCGTCAGCTGCCGGCGGTCGCCCCGCCGGTGCGTGGGCAAGTCGGCGACGGACTGGAGCTCACCCTGGTGCGCCGCCGAGTCGACCGTTTCGGTCCCCAACTCGGACATGCGCTGGAGGCTGCCGCGTCGGCTGCCAAGGTGGCGCAACTTTTGGCAGTCGATCGTTGGCAACCGAATTGGCAAATTTGGTTGCCACACGGCGAGGGCGGCGAGCAGCCGGGTCTTCCCGCAACGTCAGTTGCTGTCTGATCTGCTCTGTACTTTCATGGCAAGTGGGAACGCTGATCCGTGCGTGTTCGGTCTGCGGGCAGGACTTCGAGACGCCCGCCTCGCGAGAGCGACTGCGTCGCTGCCCTGCATGTGTCGCTGCGGGTCGAGCCGTCTGTGCGAGCTGCGGCATCGAACTCGACGCTGCGCCGGGCACCCGAGCCCGGGGCGTGGTCAAGTGCGAGCCCTGTCGGCGCTCAAGGCGCGGCGCGGGTATCGCGAAGACCGTGACGCTTACGTGCCGGGGTGCCAAGACCCCATGGAGGGCGCGTCATGCGAAGCGGTGCGTCCGGACGAAGACGTACCTCCTGAAGGAGGCGCGCCAGCTGAAGTCGTTCGACCCGACGACTTCGACGTTCCGGTGCCAGTCGTGCATGGGGCTCGAGCAGCTCGTCCGGTTGAAGCTCGAGAAGCTTCCTCGTCGCCCGAAGACGTGGAGTGACTTCGAGGACGCGCTCCGCAGACAGGCGCGTAGGTCGCCTCGGTTCGCCGAGAACGCGCGCGCACACCCCGCAGCGCTGATCACGGCGCGGAGGGCTGGCCGGGGCGGTCATCGCGGCGGTCCGCTCGTCAAGGCGCTCGTGAACACGTTCTCGAAGCCCGGCGGGCCGAAGTGGCTGATCGACGAGTGCCCGTGGTGCGGGAAGCTCGTCATGCTGTCGTCGGCGCCGAGCGCCGAGCGGGTCCGCGGCCACGCGTCGTGCTGGCAGACGGCCTGCTCAACAGACCCCGATGTCCGTGACTGGCGCCGGGAACGTCGCCTTCAGCTCCGAGCGGGTACGCCGAAGCTCGTCGTTGATCGCCTACTCGGCGAACACGCGCCGATACCTCGTCGGCGGGGCCGTGGCGTGAGCGCTGAGACCCTGACTCGTGACTTCGGCTGGGCCGTGCGCCACATCCTCGGCGGCGCGACGCACGAGGCGCTCGCGAGCGAGGCGCATGTGACCCGGCAAGCGGTCACGAAGGGGATCGCCAGGATCCTCGATCTGCTCCCGGAGCCCGACCTTTGCGATCAACGGCTCGCGCGCTACGTGCAGGCGCTCCGTGACGCCGGGGCGTCGGCTCACCAGCGTCGTAGGCTCTCCGAGTGGCGTAGCGAGACCTAGGACCGCCGCTAGGCGATCGCGGCGCGCACGAAGAGGCCGACGAGTGCGGCGAGCAACGTTCCGAAGATCAGCGCCGCCCAGAGAACGGCGCCGAGGCGGTCGCGCCAGAGAAGTGAGCCGGCGTTGCCCTCGGATCGCCACATCTTCACGACGCGCGGCGCCGCAAGCGGACCGACGAGGAAGAGCCCACAAACCGCGAGCGCGATCCCGGTGAGCGCCCGCACACTCGCGCCCGGATGCTTCATCAGCAAGCCGGCGAACGCCGCCTCTTCCCCGAGCACCATCACCGCGATCACCCAGAGGTCGAGGTCGGGCCGGCCGGCGTCGTCGGCGAAGAACTTCCGCTCGACGATCAGGAAGATCGCAAGGACAGGGATCACCTGGGCAGCCGTCGTGTAGAACGTCATCGCCTGACGAGCGTACGGACGCCAGAGGACGCACCGCGACACCGGCTCGCCGGCCGTCGTAGAGTCGCCCCATGGGCGGCGAAGATCGGATCTGGCGCTACGTCGTACAGAACTGGAAGTCCCTTCAGGACGCCGCGCCGGATGGATGCGAAGCCGTCGTCGAAGTCTTCCTCGTCGGTCGTGCTGAGCCGCTCCGCCTGTCGGCGGCACACAGCCGCGACGATCTGCCGTTCGTCATGCTCGTGTCCGTGAGTGGCAGCGGCACGCCGACAGAGGGTGATTCGTTCGTCTTCGTGACCGAGCCGTACGTTCAGCGCGTCGAGATCACGCTTCGGCGGATCGAGACTCAGCGTTCACCGATCGGGTTCTCGCTCGGCGAACTCGACATCGCCGACGACTGACCGGCAGCGCCGGGTCAGGAGCCGACGCGTGCGAGGCGCGCTAGTCGCGCGTCGATCTTGGGGAGCTCACCCACAGCGCGCTCGTAGTCGCGGAAGCCGCGCATCAGCTCGGCGCGCAGCTCGCCGCGCCGCTCCTCGTCTCGACGCGCCGCCTGCTCGAGCGTGCGCGCCGCCGCGACGAGCTCTCGCTGCAACTGCATCCAGTCGTCGGTCGCCTGCTCGAGCTCCGCCTTCAGCGTTCGGTCCTGGCCGATCGCGTGCTCGATCCGACGGGCCGCGGCGAGCACGGCGCGCGCCATCTTCTCGAGCGGGCACCCGTGACCGTGATCTCGATCGACCCGTGACCCGGGTGCGGTGACGATGAGGCCGCCGATCATCCGGCCATCCGTCGAACGAGTACCGCGACGGATCTGGCAGTCGACGCAGTAGGAGTGCCTCCCGTGGCGGGCTCGAGCGGGGTTCGCACAGCCGCGCGTGTGGCACGGGAACGTCGCCTCGTCGACGGTCGACTCGCTCATCCGTTCGGTCTCAGCGTAGAAGCAGGGGAGGCCGGGCGACCTTGCGTGCTCCGGCGGCGAGGAGGGGGCACCGCCGGAACACGTGCCCTCGCCCGACCTTCCCCCTACCATCGAAGCCATGAACCTCGTCAAGCGCCAGCACCCAGCCCCCACGACCACCCTCGACCGCCGCGAGCGCGCCGCCGATCTCCGAGCCCGGGCGGCGACCGTGCGCGACGAGATCGCCGCGCAGGAGCGCGCTCTCCAGAAGCTCCGCGACGTCGACGAGGCCGGCCAGCTTGAGGCGCAGGCCCGCGAGCTCGACCTCGAGCAGGACCGCGACGAACGCGCTGCCGAGCTGCGCCACGAGGCCGACGCCGTCGAGACGGACGCGGCGGAACTCGACGCGCAGGCCGAGCGTCTGAACGCCGAGCTCGTCGAGACGCTCCTCCGCGCCGCCCGCTTCCCGTACCAGCTGACCGCCGAGCTCGCTGGGCGCCGCCAGGCGCTCCAGCAGGCCAGCGCGGCCGCGGCGGCCGCCGGCGACGCCGACGCGCTGCTCGAGACGGAGCGTGACCTCGCGACGCTGCCGACGATCGAGCAGCGGCTCCAGGAGCAGCTCGACGCCGCCGCAGCACGCGCGGACGAGCTGAGCGAGGCGGTGGCCAGGGTCGAGGCGCATGCCGCGAAGCGCCACGCGTACGCGGCGCTGCTTCGCCGTCACGCCGACGGCGATCCGTTGGCGCCGCTCCATGACCCAGACGAGCACCTCCCGGAGGGGCGCACGTTCGGCGACTGCCTGCACGGCCGGCGTGTCGCTCTCGCCGCCGTGCGGCAGCTGCCGAACCTGCGCGAGCAGGTCGCCGAGACGATCGCGGAAGCACTCATGCGCGAGCGGCGCTCGGCGATCATCACGCTCCGCCTCGAGCAGGCCGTCCGGCCGCTGGAAGGCCTGCCAGAGCTCGTCGAGCACGTGCGCACGGCAGCGTTGGCCGACTCCGCCAGGTGGAACGGCCGGCTCGACGCCGACGACCGCGGCGAAGGGATCCGCACGCCCCCGACCTATCCCGCGGCGCGGCGCGCGCTGGCCGAGTCGATCGCGACGTACGAGTCGCGCACCGGGCGCGTCCTGCCGACGTGCACGACTCTGGCGACCGCGCCGTTTCGGCGCGCCGCCGACGTCGACCGCGCCTCCGGCGAAGCCCTCGCTGAGCTCGAGCACGAGCGGGAGCAGCTGCGAGCCGTGGCCGAGGCGCAGCCGGTCTAGGGCCGGTCGATCTCCAGCAGACCCATCAGCGGCCGCTGCACGAACTCCTCGATGCGCTCGACGGGCACGACTCGCGTCACGGTGACAGGTCGGTTGCCGGAGATTCGGATCTCCTCGCC
>CAZDEX010000093.1:0-7725 GCA_964504405.1 uncultured Gaiellales bacterium
CCGGTGTCGCTCGAGAAGCCGGTCGGCGACGAGGAGGAGTCGGAGTTCGGGCAGTTCCTCGAGGACGAGCACACGCCACTCCCCGACGAGGCCGCCGACACGTCGTTCCGCGCGCAGGCCCTCGCGAAGTGCCTCGGGATGCTCAGCTACCGCGAGCGCCGCGTGCTCGAGCTTCGCTACGGGCTGAACGGCGAGCAGCCGCGCACGCTCGACGAGGTCGGCCGGGCGTTCCAGGTGACGCGCGAGCGGATCCGGCAGATCGAGAACCAGGGGCTGAAGAAGCTCCGGGCGTTGGCCGACAGCCAGAAGCTCCGCGACGTGGCGTAGCCACCGAACCTGGTTCGCTTTCCGAACCAGGTTCGTGAGTTTCGTCCCGCCGCTAGTCTCCCGCGCGTGGACTGGTTCGACGAGCTCGCGGAGCTCCTGCGCATCCCCTCGATCAGCGCCGACAGCGCGCACAAGGCGGACGTCGTGCGGGCCGGCGAGTGGGTGCGCGACTTCATCCGCGCCGCGGGCGGCGAGTGCGAAGTCGTCGACTGGAACGGCCAGCCGCTTGCGATCGGCGAGATCCGCGCCTCGCAGGACGCGGAGAGCGCGCCGACCGTCATCTGCTACGGGCACTTCGACGTCCAGCCGCCGGACCCGCTCGAGCTCTGGGACTCGGAGCCGTTCGAACCGGTGCTGCGCGACGAGTACCTCTACGCGCGCGGCGCGGTCGACGACAAGGGCCAGCTCTACATGCTGTTGAGCGCGGCGCGCGCGCTCGCGGCGGCCGGCGAGCTGCCGGTCAACGTGCGCTTCTGCTGCGACGGGGAGGAGGAGACCGGCGGCCACTCGATCGTCGAGTTCTTCGAGCAGGACGAGCGCGGCGGAGACGCGGCGATCATCTTCGACAGCGGCATGATCCGGCGCGGGCTGCCCGCGTTCAACATCGCGATGCGGGGGATGGCGTACTTCCACGTCACGCTGCGCACCGGTGACCGCGACCTGCATTCCGGGATGTACGGCGGCGCGGCTCTGAACGCCGCGCACGCGATGATGAAGACGCTCGGTGCGCTCGTCTCCCACGACGGGACGCTCGCGGAGGAGCTGCGCGTCGGCGTCGCGGCGCCCGGCGACGAGGAGCTCGCCGGATGGAACCAGCTTCCCGCGGGCGCCGACGAGCTCGCGGAGCAGGGCGCGCGCCCGAAGGACACACGCGCGGCGGAAGACTTCTACCTGCGCACGTTCGCCGAGCCGGCGATCGACGTGAACGGGATCCAGACCGGCTCACCGGTGCTCCAGAAGACGGTGCTGCCGGTCGAGGCGGTCGCGAACGTGTCGATGCGGCTCGCGCCCGGCCAGAAGGTCGAGGAGGTCGTTCCGATCGTCGAGCGCCTGCTGCGCGAGGCCGCGCCGGACGGCGCAGAGCTGGAGATCGAGCTCTGGTCGTCCTCGCCGCCGGGCCTCGTCTCGCCCGACGCGAAGGCGATCCAGCTCGGGCTCGACGCGTTCGAGCGCGTGCTCGGCGTGCGTCCCGCGCTGATCCGCTCGGGCGGTTCGATCCCGCTCGTCGCTGCGCTCTCCGACAAGAAGATCCCCACCGTGATCACGGGCTTCGGTCTGCCCGACTCGAACGTGCACTCACCGAACGAACGGCTGATCGCCGAGTACGTGCCGCTCGGCATCGCCGCGGCGCGTGAGCTGTTGCTCGCGTTTCGCGAGCTTTGATCGACCTCCACTCGCATGTGCTGCCGGGCCTGGACGACGGGGCCGCGGACCTGGGCGAGGCGGTTGCGATCTGCCGCGCCGCGGCCGACGAGGGCATCACGGTGCTGGCGGCGACCCCGCACGTGCGCCACGACTACCCGACGACGCCGGAGCAGATGGAGGAGCGGCTCGCCGAGGTGCGCGCCGCCGCGGGCGAGGTGGTGCAGCTCGTGCCGGGCGGTGAGATCGACCTGGACGAGCTCGCGCGCCCGCGTGACGAACTGCGGCGCTTTGCGCTCGCCGGCAACCCGAGCTACTTACTCGTCGAGACGCCGTACATCGGCTGGCCGCTCGACCTCGCCGAGCGGATGTTCCGGCTGCGCGCGAGCGGCGTCACGCCGGTGCTCGCGCACCCCGAACGGAACGCCGACGTGCAGCGCCGTCCCGAACTGCTGGAGCCGATCGTCGCGGGCGGCACGCTCGTGCAGCTGACCGCGGCAGCACTCGACGGGCGGGTGGGACGTAATGCAAAGAAGTGCGCCGAGACGCTGCTCGAGCGCGAGTTCGCACATCTGATCGCGAGCGACGCGCACGCGCCGAGCGTGCGGGCAATCGGGATGCGGGCCGCCGCCGCTGCGGTCGGCGACGACGCACTTGCGCGCTGGCTGACGTACGACGTGCCGCGCGCGATCGTCGAGAACGAACAGCTACCGCCGCGGCCGAGGGCGGGTCGGCCGCGGCGGCGCTGGTTCTCCCGTTAGGCCGAAGCGTTCTCGGGCTCACCGGGCTCGTGGTCGCCGACGCGCGCGGCGGGCGTCGCCTCGACCTGTGCGAGGGTCGACGCGCGGGGTGCGCGGACGCGAACGGTGATGCGGTCGCCCGCCTTGAGCTGGGACGGGTCGATCACGGTCGGCACGCGGCCCTGCCAGAGCAGGAAGATCGTGCCGGTGTCGTAGCTGAACGTCTGGTCGAGGTTCGACTGGCCGAGCATGGTCTTCAGGCCGCGCCAGTTGCCGCTCGTCACGTGGAGCGCGATGTGACCGCCGGACTGGCCGCCTGCGACGGTGCCGACGTAGAGGAAGAGCGGCTTGTCGCTGGTCTCCTTCGCGCCGTTGCCACGGTCGCTGACGGTCGCGGCCGGGGTGCCGAGGAGGTCGGCCAGCGACGCGCCGGCCTTCCCGCGGACGTTGACCGTCACGTGGTCGCCGGCCTTCAGGTCGGCTGCGGAACCGACGTGCGGCACGCCGTTCTGGACGACGAGGATCTCGCTCTTGTCGCCGAGCGTGAACGTCTCGGTCTGGCTCTGGCCGATCAGCGCCTTGAGCGCGTCGTGGTTGCCGCCGTCGATGCTGATCTGCAGCGAGGTCGCGCTCGCGGCGACGACGTCACCGCGGAACTGGAAGAGCCGGCCCTTGTCCCCGCCGGCCGCAGCCGTCACGACGACGGCGAACGCGAGCGCGGCGAGCGCGAGGGTGGCGAACAGACGGTGCTTCATGGTCGAGTTCCTCCTGCGTGGAAAAGCTGACTGGACGAACGCCAACATCCCCACCTCGCACCAGCGGACGGTTCAGGCGCCGTAAAGCGTCCGCAAAACCGTCGGGGCGATCTGTGGACGGGAAGCGACGGTGGCTGCCACCCGACGTGTCTGCACGGCCTAGCCCCTGAGCAGGGACGTTCGCTTTTGGAGCCGTTCCGTCACTGTTCTGCGATGGTGGCTGCCGCCGGTTTGTGACGCTCAGTCCCAGGGCGGCGGGTTGTGCACCCAGCGGCCGCCGGCCATCGTGGCCACGACCTGCGCGTCGAGGTCCTCCCACGGGTCGCGGTCGAGGACGACGAGATCCGCGACGTGGCCGGGAATGAGGCGGCCGCGGCGGCGCTCGTCGCGGGCGAGCCACGCGGGGGCGACCGAGGTCGCCTGGAAGGCCTGGTCGACGGTCAGCGCCTGCTCGGGGTGCCATGCTGGGCGGTCGTCGATCGAACGGCGCACGCCGGCGCGAATGCCGGCCAGCGGATCGAGCTCCTCGATCGGCGCGTCGCTCCCGTTTGCGACGACCGCGCCCGAGTCGAGCAGCGAGCGGAACGCGTACGCACCTTCCGTCTTACCCGCCCAGAACTGGTCAGCCATGTCGCGGTCGGATGGCGCGTGCGAGAACTGCACCGAGCAGGCGACGCCGATCTCGGCGAAGCGGGGGAGATCCTCGGGGGCGAGGAGCTGGCAGTGCTCGATGCGCTGGCGCAGGCCGAGCGGCGCCCACGCGTCCTTCGTCTGCTCGAACGCGTCGAGCGCCTCGCGGTTCGCCTTGTCGCCGATCGCGTGCACCGCGACCGGGAACCCGGCGGCGGCGCCGCGCCGCACGATGTCGGCGAGCTCTTCGCCGCTCGTGATCTGCACGCCGCTGTCGTCGAGCATCCACGCGGTCTGCGAGCCGAGCGTGCCGTCCATGAACACCTTCAGGTAGCCGAGGCGCAACCACGGCGAGCCCATGCCGGAGCGCATCCCGATCGAGACCGCGTCGTCGAGCTTGTCGTGCGGGATCGACTGCCAGACGCGCAGCGAGAGCTGGCCGCGTTCCTCGAGCTGCGACCAGAGACGCAACGCTCCGAGCCAGCCGTCCTTGTCGTGCACGGAAGTGACGCCGCGCGAGTTGGCGAGCTTGACACCAGCGCGCATCGCCTCGAGGTACTCGTCGTCCGGCCACACCATGTAGCGCTCCTTGAAGCGCCACGCGGCCTCCTCGCGGAGCACGCCGGTCGGCTCTCCCGCCGCGTCGCGTTCGACGACACCGCCGTGAACCTCGAGGTCGCCGCCCGCGAGCGACAGCGCAGCGGTGTTCAGCCAGATCGAGTGGTAGTCCTTCGCGATCATCGCCGCCGGCATGTCGCCGGTGATCGCGTCGAGATCCTGCCGCGTCGGCTCCTGGTGCGGTTGCCAGTCACCGCTCCGCCACCCGTAGCCGCGCAGCCATCGTCCCGCGGGCGGCCGCGGCGCGTCGCGCAACCGGGCGAGCGCCTCCTCGAGCGATGCGCAGCCATCGAGCTTGACCTCGGTCTGCGCGAGGGCCCACGTCGGAAAATGGACGTGCGCGTCGGAGAAGCCGGGAACGACCACGCGCCCGCCGAGGTCGAGCACGTCGGGGGAGGCGAGAGCCGTCTCCTGCACGCCGACGCCTCCGGCGATGTGTGCACCGGCGATCGCGAGCGCGCGCTGCGTCGGGATCTGCGGGTCGAGCGTCCGGATGAGACCGTTCTCGAAGATCATGTGCGCAAGAATCTACGCGTGTTCGACCATGCGGAGATCCGGGTGCGCGACCGGGCAGCGAGCCGGGCGTTCTACGAGCTCGCGCTCGGCGAGCCGACGCACGAGAGCACGGAGTTCACCGAGTGGGGGGACTTCGGGATCGCCGACGGGCCGCCGTCGACGCGTGTGCACGCCGGCTTCGCGGTCACGGATCCTGCCGCCGTCGGCGCGTGGTGGGAGCGCATGACCGACGCCGGGTACGAGAGCGACGGCGAGCCCGGCTCGCGTCCGCAGTACAGCGCGAGCTACTACGGTGCGTTCGTGCTCGACCCGGACGGCAACAGCATCGAGGCGGTCGTGCACGAGACGAGCGGCGCCGGCCTCGACCACCTCTGGTTCCGGACGCGCGACGTCGACGCGCAGCGCCGCTTCTACGAGACCATCGCCCCCGTCGTCGGAATCGAGCGCGTCCGCGACGCGCGCTTCCGCTTCGCTGACGGCTCAGGCTCGTTCACCTTCGTCGAGGGCGAGCCGACCGAGAACGTGCACCTCGCCTTCGGCGTGGCGGACTTCGCAACGGTGAAGCAGTTCCACCGCGTGCTGATGGCCGCGGGCTACGAGGACAACGGCGCGCCCGGCGAGCGGCCGCATTACCACCCCGGGTACTACGGCGCGTTCGTGCTCGACCCCGACGGCCACAACGTCGAGGCCGTCTTCCACGACCGGCGCTAGCGCGAGCCGGCGGCGACGAGCACGAGGCTCATCGCGGCACACGCGAGCGCGGTGGCCGCGATGACGAGCGCGAGGATGCGAACCGGGATGATCACCGTCCAGGTATCGGCAGGGAGCGGTCTACACTTCACCCCTGATGCGCGCCCGCGACCCGCTGAACGACGAGCAGCGTGAGATCCGCGAGCTGGTGCGGACGATCGCGCGCGAGCGCATCGCGCCGCGGGCCGCCGAGATAGACAAGAGCGCCGAGTTCCCGTGGGACGTCGTCGAGCTCTACCGCGAGAACGACCTCTTCGGGATCATGTACGACGAGGAGTACGGCGGGATCGGCGAGAGCTCGTTGATGACCCTCGTGACGATCGAGGAGCTCTCGAAGGTGTGCGCGACGAGCGGCCTGATCATCGCCGTGCAGGAGCTCGGGTCACTCGGGATCAAGCTCGCCGGTAGCGAGGAGCAGAAGCAGCGCTTCCTGCCGAAGCTCGCGACGGGCGAGTGGCTCGCCGCGTACGCGCTCACGGAGCCGGGCTCGGGCTCCGACAGCGCTGCGATGCGCACGACCGCGACGCGCGACGGCGACCGGTACGTGCTGAACGGCGGCAAGCGCTTCATCACGAACGCGGGCGTTGCGCACGTGTACGTCGTGTTCGCGAAGACGGATCCGGAGCAGGGCCACTCCGGCATCTCGGCGTTCGTCGTGGAGGCCGACACGCCCGGCTTCGAGGTCGGCCGCATCGAGCCGAAGATGGGGATCAAGGGCTCGACGACGGGCGAGATCTTCTTCAACGACTGCCGCATCCCGGCCGACAACCTGCTGGGCGAGGAAGGCGGCGGGTTCAAGATCGCGATGCGCATCCTCGACCGCTCGCGGCCGGGGATCGGCGCGCAGGGGCTCGGGCTCGCACAGGGCGCGACCGACTACGCGACCGAGTACGCGAAGAGCCGCGAGACGATGGGCAGGCCGATCGCGCAGCATCAGCTCATTGCCGGGATGCTCGCCGACATGGAGACCAAGTGCGAAGCCGCACGCGGGCTCCTCTACAAGGTCGGCTCGATGATCGACGAAGGCGACACCGGGCCCGAGCTGACGAAGCTCTCGGCGATGGCGAAGCTCTATTGCACCGACGTCGCGATGGATGTGACGACGGACGCCGTGCAGGTGCTCGGCGGCTACGGGTACATCCAGGAGTACCCGGTCGAGCGCATGATGCGCGACGCCAAGATTACGCAGATCTACGAAGGAACGAACCAGATTCAGCGGCTCGTGATCGCGCGCGAGATGCTCAAGGAGAATAGGGCGTTCCTCCTTGCAGGCGTCGGCTGACCGCCAAGGCGGCGCCTAGAATGCCACCGATGCGGGTCCTGGCGATCGTCGTGGCTGCCCTCGCCGTCGCGCCCAGCGCAGCGGCGCTGCAGGGCCGCATCGTCGAGGATTCCTTCGCGTCGAAAGGGCTCGGCGGCCGGCTGTCCTTCGACGTGTACTTGCCGCCCGGATACGACGGCAGCTCGACGCGCTACCCCGTCCTCTACTACCTCCATGGCCTGCCCGCGGGGTCGCGCTCGTTCACCGGCGTCACGTACGTCCTGCGCGCGCTCGAGAGCTCGGGCCGCCGGGCCATCGTCGTCGCGCCGCAAGGTGCGCGCGACGGAGACCCCGACTCCGAGTACCTCGACTGGGAGCCCGGCCGCGAGTGGGAGACCGCGATCGGTGTCGAGTTGCCGCGCGTGATCGACAATCGCTATCGGACGCTCGCGCGGCGCAGCGCGCGCGGCATCATCGGCGTCTCGGCGGGCGGGTACGGGGCGACGGTGATCGGGCTGCATCACCGCGACACCTTCGGCGCGATCGAGTCGTGGAGCGGCTACTTCCATCCGACCGATCCAAGTGGGCTGCACGAGATCCCGCGCGAGGTGGAGGCGACACCGCTGTCGCTCGTGCCGACGCTGCGTACGCCGGTGCCGTTCATCGGGTTCTTCGTCGGTGCGTCGGACATGCGCTTCCGCTCCGACAATGTGCTGCTCGCCCGCGCGCTCTCGCGCGCGCACGTCCCGTTCACGTTCCGGATGTA
>CAZDEX010000094.1:0-7704 GCA_964504405.1 uncultured Gaiellales bacterium
GTGCCGGTCACGTACGCGGCCCGGTCGGAGGCGAGGAAGCAGACGACGTCGCCGAACTCGCGCGGCGATCCCATGCGGCCGAGCGGGATCTGTGCGAGCTCTTCGGGCGGCGGCCCGTTCTCGCCGTAGAGCTCCGTCATGCGCGGCGTGTCGATGCGGCCGGGCGCCACGCAGTTGACGGTGATGCCCTCGGGCCCGAGCTCGCGGGAGAGCGTCTTGGCCCAGCCCGTGAGACCGGGGCGGATCGTGTTCGAGAGCGCGAGATGTGCCGTCGGTTCCTTCACGGCGGCGGAGGTGATGCAGAGGATTCGCCCCCCGGGGCTCTTTCGGATGTGCGGGAGGCAGAGCTCGACGAGGCGCACGGCGGGGACGAGCAGCAGCTCGAACGCGCGCTCGAGGTCGTCGGCCGTGAGCTCCGACGCGCGGGTCGCGGGCGGGCCGCCGGAGTTCCACACGACGATGTCGATGCCGCCGAAGGCCTGGAGCGTGCGCTCGACGAGGCGCTCGAGATCGGCGGTGTTCGTGACGTCGCCGCGGACGGCGAGCGCGCCGATTCGCTCCGCGTGGAGCTCGAGCTCGTCGCGCCGCCGCGCGAACATCGCCACGTTCGCGCCCTCGTCGGCGAGCGCCTCGGCCGACGCGAGGCCCAGCCCCGACGACGCTCCGCAGACGATCGCCGTCCTGCCGCGCAGACCGAGATCCATGGATGCGGACGGTAGCGCGGGAATCTGATTCGGCGCAGCCGAACCAGATTCGTGGGTTACGTCAACCGCCGCTGCGAGCGAAGCCCATGACTCTGGTTCGCTTCGCGAATCAGAGTCAGGTCGACAGGACGCCGACGACGTCGCGCACGGCGTCGGCGCTCTTCTTCAGCGCCTCCTGCTCCGACGCGTCGAGGTCGACCTCGTAGATCTCCTCGATCCCGGAGCGGCCGAGCTTGACGGGCACGCCCATGTAGAGGCCGTCGATCCCGTACTCGCCCTCGAGGTAGGCCGTGCACGGGAGCACGCGCTTCTCGTCGAGGAGGATCGAGTCGACCATCTGCGCGCACGCGGCGCCCGGCGCGTACCAGGCGGAGGTGCCGAGGAGCTTCACGATCTCGCCGCCGCCGACCGCGGTGCGCTCGACCATCGCCTGGATCCGGTCCTCCGACACGAGCTTGCGCAGCGGCACGCCGCCGACGGTCGTCGAGGAGATGACCGGGACCATCTGGTCGCCGTGGCCGCCGAGGACGAGCGCCTGCACGTCCTTCACCGACGCGTTCGTCTCCCACGCGATGAAGGTGCGGTACCGGGCGGTGTCGAGGATGCCGGCCTGGCCGAAGACGCGCTCCTTCGGGAAGCCCGAGACGCTCTTCGCGACGTGGCACATCGCGTCGAGGGGGTTCGAGAGGATGACGATGATCGCGTCCGGCGAGCTCGCGACGACGTGCTCGGTGACCGACTTGACGATCTTCTCGTTCGTCTGCACGAGGTCGTCACGGCTCATGCCCGGCTGGCGCGGCAGGCCGGCGGTGATCACGATGACCTGCGAGCCGGCGGTGTCGGCGTAGTCGTTCGTGCCGGTCACGGTCGCCTCGAAGCCGAGGATCGGCGCCATCTGGTTGATGTCGAGCGCCTTCCCCTGTGGCAGGCCCTCCTTGATGTCCGTGAGGACGATCTCGGCGTAGTCGCGCTGCGCGAGCACCTCCGCGCACGTCGCGCCCGTCGCACCGGCGCCGACGATGGTGACCTTCGGCCTGTCGCTCATTGTCCTAGCCCTCCAGTGTTCGGATGATCGCGTCCGCGTACTCGCTCGTCCCGACCGCGGTCGGGTCGTCGCGTGACGGCTTCAAGTCGTATGTGACGTGCTCTCCCTCGCGGATGACGTCCGCGACGGCGCTCTCCAGCCGCTGCGCCGCGTCGCGCTCGCCGAGATGCTCGAGCATCAGCTTGCCGGAGAGGATCATCGCCGTCGGATTGACCTTGTTCTGGCCCTTGTACTTCGGGGCGGAGCCGTGCGTCGCTTCGAAGACGGCGACGTCGGGGCCGATGTTCGCGCCAGGAGCGACGCCGAGGCCGCCGACGAGGCCGGCCGTCAGGTCGCTGAGGATGTCGCCGTAGAGGTTCGGCAGCACGAGGACGTCGAACTCCTCGGGCCGCTGCACGAGGCCCATGCACGTCGCGTCGACGAGGTTCTCCCACGGCTCGATCTCGGGGTAGTCCTTCGCGACCTCGCGGAAGACGTCGAGGAAGAGCCCGTCGGTGAACTTCATGATGTTCGCTTTCGTGACGCACGACACGCGCCTGCGACCGTGGTCGCGCGCGTAGTCGAAGGCGAAGCGGATGATGCGCTCGGAGCCGGCACGGCTCATCGGCTTGATCGAGATGCCCGAGCCGTCGGCGATCTGCTTCTTCTGGAGCTTGTTGAGCTCGGAGATCACCTCCTGCGCCTCGGGCGTGCCGGCTTCGTACTCGATCCCGGCGTAGAGGTCTTCGGTGTTCTCGCGCACGACGACGAGGTCGACGTTGTCGTAGCGCGACCGCACGCCCTCGTACGTCTTGCACGGGCGAAGGCAGGCGTACAGGCCGAGCTCGTGGCGCAGCGCGACGTTCACGCTGCGGAAACCGGTGCCGATCGGGGTCGTGATCGGGCCTTTCAGCGCGATCTTGTTCTCCTTGACCGAGGCCAGGGTCTCGTCCGGGAGCGGCGTGCCCGCCGTCTCCATCACGTCGACGCCCGCCTCGCGGACGTCCCAGTCGAAGCCGACACCGGTCGCTTCGAGGACCCGGCGGGTCGCCTCGGTCAGCTCGGGGCCGGTGCCGTCGCCGGGAATGAGGGTGACGCGGTGCGCCATCGGGGGCGGAGGGTACACACAGGTTGCGATCCGTCACCCGGAACGGTGAAGCGGGCCGCTGTGTGCGGGTGATTGCCGTGTCGGCCGGCGTCGACTTGGGTGAAAGGCATGGACAGCTCTGCGGCGCTGCTGAACCTCCCGCCGATCACGCCTGCCTACGTGCGCGTGACCGGCCCCGGCCACGACCAGACGGTCGAGGCGCTGACGGTTGCCGAGCGCCGGCTGCAGGAGCACCGCTACGCAGAGGTGATCGAGGCGCTCGGCAACGTGCATATCCCCTCGGCCTCCGCTCCCGATCTGGCGCTGCGCGTCCTCAACTGCGAGACGTGGGCGCGTCTCTACCTCGGCGAGCTCGAGAAGGCCGACGCGCTCGCCGAGCGCGCCCGTGCGCTCTCGGAGGGGACGACGTTCACCGACGCCGACCGCGCAGACGCGCTCTTCCGGCTCGGCGCCGTGCGCCTGAAGCGGTCGCGGGTGTCGAACGCGGTCTCCCTGTTCACGCTCGCGCTTCGCATCGGCGAGCGCGGCGGGCCGGCCGGCGAGCGCGTTTGCTCGCAGGCGTTCGAGTGGCGCTCGCGCTGCTACCAGATCCAGCGCGAGTGGGAAGCTGCGCAGGCCGACGCCGAAGCCGCGATCGAGCTCGCCCAGTCGGCCGGCGACCGCAAGCTCGTCGCCCTTGCGAAGATGCAGTGCTCGCTGATCGCCGAGCGCCGCGGGGATCCGCTGCTCGCGCGCTTCTACGGCGAGCAGGCGCGCACGCTCGCGAGAGAGGAAGGCGATCGCCAGACCGAGGCGCGCATCATCAACAACCTCGGCGGGCTCAGCTATCTCCTCGGCGAGCCTGAGGTCGCCGTCGCGTACCTCAAGGAGGCGTTCGCGCTCTCGCTCAAGGTCGGGAACGACGCCGACGCTGCACAGGCGGTCTCGTCGCTCGCGCAGGTGCACCTCCGCTGTGGTGCCCCTCAGCTCGCCGAGGAGCAGGCCCGTCACGCGTTGTCGATCCTCGGTGAGCGCAGCGACTACCTCGACGAGCGCGGGAACGTGCACCTCGTCCTCGGTCGCGCGCTGCTCGAGCAGTCGCGCGCCGACGAGGCGATGAAGGAGTTCGCCAGCGCCGAGTGGCTCTTCGAGTCGCTCGGCTCGACCAGCCACGTCGCTGCAGCGTGGATGGCCCAGGGCGACCTGTACCGCATGCAGGGAGACATCGAGGCCGCTGCGGATCTGTTCCGCAAGGCCGCCGAAGCGCTCCAGGACTTCAACTTCTAACTCAGCGAAGGAGGATTGCTCACATGAAGAAGAAGGTGAACCTGTTCGCGGTCATGATGTTCCTGATCGCGCTCGCGATGTTCATCGCGAAGGTCAAGACGGGCGGCGGCTACGGCTTCTCGAGCGGCGGCTGATGCGTCGCTGTTCGAGACTGATCCTCGCCGGCGTCGCGGCACTTGCGGTCGCGGCGCCGGCGTTCGCCGTCACCGGGGGCACGATCGACGGCAACGCGCATCCCGCCGTCGGCCTGCTCGTGGCCGACCTCGGCAACGGCCCGGTGCAGGACTGCTCGGGGAGCCTCGTGTCGCCGACGGTGTTCGTCACCGCGGCGCACTGCACCGCCGGCCTCGCGTCGAACCGTGTCTGGGTGAGCTTCGACCCGCACTACGTCGCGGGCTCTTCGAAGCTGCTGACCGGGACGGCGACCGCGGACCCCCAGTGGGGCCTGGTCAACGGCGACTCGCACGACCTCGCGGTCGTGGTGCTCGACTCCCCGGTGAAGGGCGTCACGCCGTTCGCCCTTCCGAAGGCGGACGCGCTTGCCTCGCTGACGTCGTCGGCGACGCTCACGAATGTCGGCTACGGCTACTTCGACCGGAGCTTCGTCTTCGACGGGTACCGACGCTGGTCGACCTCGTCGTTCACGAACGTCACGGCGACGGAGCTCAGGCTGTCCGACAAGCCGGGCGGGGTGTGCTTCGGCGACTCGGGTGGGCCGCGCCTGCTCGACGGTGTCGAGATGGCGATCACCTCGACCGGCAACAACAATTGCACGGGCCAGAGCATCAGCTACCGGCTCGACACGCCGTCGGCGCGGGCCTTCCTCTCACGGTTCGTCGCAGTCCCGTAGCTCGTCCAGAGGCGGGGTCGCGGCGAACCGAGGTTCCGGTACTGTCCGCGCCGATGAGCGCTCCCAGCACGGATTTCCGTCCCGGTCTCGAAGGGGTCATCGCATTCGAGACGGAGATCGCCGAGCCGGACAAGGACGGCGGGTCGCTCCGCTACCGCGGAGTCGACATCGAGGAGCTCGTCGGCAAGTACCCGTTCGAGAACGTCTGGGGCCTGCTCGTCGACGAGGACATCAACTCGCCGCTGCCTCCGTCGGAGCGGATCGAGCTGCAGGACCCGAGCGGCTCCGTGCCGGCCGACCTGCAGGCTGCGCTCGCCACGCTCGGCCCGAAGTGGGGCATGCAGAAGCTCGTCGACATCGACGACAAGCAGGCGCGTGACGACCTCGCGCGGCTGTCGTCGGCGACGCTCACGATCGTCGCGCAGGCGGCGCGCGGCAGGCAGACGCCCGTGCCCGAGTCGGAGGTCGAGAAGGGCGAGAACGCCGCCGCGAAGTTCCTCATCCGCTGGCGCGGCGAGGCCGACCCGCGCGCGGTCAAGGCGCTCGACACGTACTGGATCTCGGCCGCCGAGCACGGCCTCAACGCATCGACGTTCACGGCGCGCATCGCCGCGTCGACGGGCGCCGACTGCGCGGCCGCGATGTCTTCTGCCGTCGGCACGCTCTCCGGCCCGCTGCACGGCGGCGCACCGGCCCGCGTGCTGCCGATGATCGACGGCGCGGCAAAGGCCGGCGACCCGGAGCAGTACGTGCGCGACATGATCGACCGCGGCGAGCGCATCATGGGCTTCGGTCACCGCGTCTACCGCGCGTACGATCCGCGTGCGACCGTCCTGAAGCGCACGGCGATGGAGCTTGGCTCCGAGCGCGTCGAGGTCGCCGCGGCGCTCGAGCAGGCTGCGCTGAAGGTGCTGCGCGAGAAGTCTCCCGACCGCCAGCTCGAGACGAACGTCGAGTACTGGGCCGCGGTCGTGCTCGACATCGCCCAGATCCCGGCCGACCTCACGCCCGCGATGTTCGGCTGTGCGCGCGTGGCCGGCTGGTCGGCGCACATCCTCGAACAGAAGCGGACCGGACGCCTGATCCGCCCCGGCGCGCGCTACATCGGCCCGCCGCCGCGCTCGGTCTCCGACGTCGCGCAGTGACCCAGCCCACGACCGCGAAGAAGTCGGTTCAACTCTCCGGCGTCGTGGTTGCCGAGACGTCCGTCTCGTCGATCGACCCCGACGAGGGCGTCCTCATGTACCGCGGGTACGACATTGCCGACCTCGCCGAGCACTCGACCTACGAGGACGTCGCGTACCTCTTGCTCCATGGCGAGCTGCCGGACGACGCGCAGCGCGCCGCGTTCCACGCGCAGCTCGCCGACCGTGCGCTTCCGCAGATCACCGTCGACGTGCTCGATGCCGCCGCAAGCGGCGCTGCGCCGATGGACATGCTGCGCACGGTCGCCTCGACGCTCGAGTTCGGGCAGCCGTGGCGCGGCAAGATCGATCGCGAGTCGGAGCTGCAGGCGGCCGCAACGCTGATCGCGAAGCTGCCGACGGCGGTCGCCCGCTACCACCGGCGCCGCAACGGCCTCGATCCCGTCCAGCCCGATGCGTCGCTGGGCTGGTCCGAGAACTTCCTCGCGATGCTGCTCGGCGAGCGGCCGAGCGGGCGCGACGCGCGCATCTTCGACGTCGCGATGATCCTGCATGCCGAGCACGAGATGAACGCGTCGACGTTCACCGCGCGCGTCGTCGCGGGCACCGGAGCGGATCTGACCGCCGCCGTGACCGCCGGGATCGCCGCGCTCGGCGGCCCACTGCACGGCGGCGCGAACGCGGCGGCGATGGAGAACTTCGAGCGCTTCGGCTCGGCTGAGCGCACGCCCGACGCGGTGCGCGAGATGCTCGCGTCGAAGCAGACGCTCTACGGCTTCGGCCATCCGCTCTACCGCGCCTACGACCCGCGCGCGACGATCCTCAAGCGCTACTCGGAGGAGCTCTCCGCCAAGGGAGGCGACCCCAACTGGTTCGCGATCACCGAGGCGGCCGAGCAGACGGTCTTCGAGGAGAAGGGCCTCTACCCGAACGTCGACCTCTACTCGGCGTCCGTGTATCGCTACCTCGGTGTGCCCACCGACCTCTTCACCCCGCTCTTCGCGGCGAGCCGCGTCGCCGGCCAGGCGGCGCACGTCCTCGAGCAGCACGCGAACAACAAGATCATCCGGCCCTCGGCGACGTACGTCGGCGAGCCGCGCCGGTCGTTCCCCGGCACATGAGCCTCGCCGACGCCGCGATCGAGGCCGATGCCTTCGCGGAGGAGGGGAAGGAGCGCGAGCTCTCGCAGCTGCGCACGCAGTGGGACGAAGAGCTCGAGACGCAGGCGCGTTCGCGCGACTTCCGCGAGCGCGCGATCGCGTTCCGCGCGATCGGGCAGTTCCGCTTCCGCACGAAGAAGGAGCTGCTCCGCCGGGGCCTCGAGGACGACAGCCCGGCCGTGCGCGGCTCCGCGGTCCTGTCGCTCGAGCGCCTGTCGCGCGACCACCCCGGTGACGTGAACGACGTCCGTCCGCTGCTGCACGAGATGGTCGCGAACGACGACAACGACGCGGTGCGCCGTCTCGCCGTGATGGTGCTGAAGAACGGCTCGCCGCGCCCCGACACGATCCAGATCCTGGCCTCGCTCGGAGACGACGACGAGCAGCCGCGCGAGCTGCGCGAAGCGGCGTCGAAGATCGCGCAGCAGCTCCGCCGCAAGGGCAAGT
>CAZDEX010000095.1:0-7699 GCA_964504405.1 uncultured Gaiellales bacterium
AGAACGCGCGCAAGGTCGCGGAGTTCCTCGACGGCCACCCGGGCGTCGAGCGCGTGCTCTACCCGGGGCTGCCCAACCACCCCGGCCATGAGGTCGCGCGGACGCAGATGCGCGACTTCGGCGGCATGGTCTCGTTCCTCGCCGAGTCGGAGCAGGAGGCGATCGACCTCGTCGCGCGCACCCGCATCTTCCAGCTCGCCGAATCGCTCGGCGGCGTCGAGAGCCTGATCGAGCATCCCGCGCGCATGACGCACGCGTCGACCGCCGGCGCGCCGTTCGCACCGCCCGCGAACCTCGTCCGCCTGTCGGTCGGGATCGAGTCCGCCGACGACCTGCTCGCCGACCTCGAAGCGGCGCTCGTCAGGCGGGCAGTGCCGGCTTCGTCGTAGGCGGAACGTCGCCGGGAAGCGGCGGAACGAGCGAATCCGGCAGCAGCCCGAAGCGCGCGAGCGCGCGCGGCAGGCGCCGGCCCGCGCGCATCTCGGCGGTGTGCGCCCAGTCGCCGGTGAATTCCCATACGCGCGCGTCGGGCCGGTCTCCGAGGATCATGGACGCGAGACGGCCGGTCTCGACGCGCTGGTCGGAGATGATCCGGTCGTCGATGCTCCAGTAGAGCTGCAACGGGACACCCGACTCCGCGAGCTGGGTGACGAAATGATCCGGGCTGCGCACGGCGTACGCGTGCGGCACCTGCGCGGGCGTGCCGCCGAGCTCCTTCCGGCAGAGCGCTTGCAAAGCGCGGCCGTTCTTCAACGCGGCGAAGTCGCGATAGCGCAGCGCCATGTCGGTCGCGGGGTCGAAGGCGGCCGCGCCCGCGAGCAAGTGTGGGTGCTGCGCGACGAGGAGCAGCGTCTCCTGGCCGCCCATCGAGCCGCCGAACGCGTAGATGCGATGCGTGTCGACGTTGACGCCGTTGGCCGCGGCGATCTTCGGCATGCGTGCCAGGTCGGAGATCTGCCCCGGATCGCCCCACGAGTACCAGTGCAGCTGGCGTCCCTCTCCCGCGGGGTTCATGACCGCGAACCCGCCTTCCCCGGGGAGGTCGCCCCAGAGAAGCGCATTCTCCGTCTCGTCGACACCGCGGCCATGCGGTGAGATGACGAGTGGGATCTTCTGGCCGTGGTAGTCCGCCGGCAGGAGGAGCCACGCGGGGCGGCGGACGCCGTCGTGCGCGACGTAGTAGATGAGGCGCGCTGTGGTGTGGGCGAGGTTGTCCCCGGGCGAGAGCTGCGCGTGCGCCGCGGGCACGAGGGCGACGGCAACGGCCACCACGACTGCCAAGATGGCGCCGTGGAGCTTCTGGACCTGCATTTTGGCGATCGCCCGCATGCGATCGGGGTGTACGTCGTCGAGACGAACGACGGGCTCGCCCTGTTCGACTGTGGGCCGTCCTCGACGGTGGCCGCGCTCGAAGCGGGGCTCGAGGCGCACGGCCTCGCGCTGGCGGACATCCGCCACCTCATGCTCTCGCACATCCACCTCGACCACGCGGGCGCGGCCGGCACGCTCGTCCGCCGCCATCCCGCGCTCACGGTCTGGGTGTCCGAGATCGGCGCGCCTCACCTGGTCGACCCGTCGCGGCTGGAGCGGTCCGCGCGCCGGCTCTACGGCGACCTCTTCGACAAGCTCTGGGGCGAGCTCGCACCTGTGCCGGAGGAGAACGTGCGCATCGCGACCGACGACGTTCTGGGCTGGGAGTCCTTTCCGACGCAGGGTCACGCCTCTCACCATGTCAGCTACTTCCTGAACGGGACGTTGCTCGCAGGCGACGCAGCCGGCGTGCGCATGCCCGGGGCGAGCTACGTGCTGCCCGTGTCGCCGCCGCCCGACGTCGACGTCTACGCGTGGCACACGACCGCCGACGCGATCCGTACACGACGGCCCGACCGGCTCGCGCTCATCCACTTCGGCGTGCACGAGGACGTCGACGCGCATCTCGACCGGCTCGAGCTCGAGCTCGACCGCTGGGCCGAGCGCGTCCGCGACGGGATCGACCAGCAGGAGTTCGTCGACGCCGCGCGCGCCGACGCAGGCACGGACGCCGACCTGTACGACCGCGTCGCGCCGTTCTGGCAGTCGTGGGCGGGCCTGAAGCGGTACTGGGACACCCGCGGAGAATGAGCAGGCTCGGCCCGCTGCGCGAGCGGGAGTTCCGGCTCCTCTTCCTCGGGCGAACGATCTCGATGGCGGGCAGCGCGATGGCGCCCGTCGCTCTCGCGTTCGCGGTGCTGAACACGCTGCACGGCTCGGCGACAGAGCTTGGGATCGTGCTGGCCGCCCGTCAGATCCCGACCGTCCTTTTCCTGCTCTTCGGAGGCGTCGTCTCCGACCGCCTGCCCCGTCATCGGGTGATGGTGATGTCCAACCTCGCGAGCGGCGCGAGCCAGGCGGTCGCCGCCGCGCTCCTCCTGAGCGGCCACGCGTCGGTCGCCGCGCTCGCCGCACTCGCCGCGGTGAACGGCTCGTCGTCGGCGTTCTTCTTCCCCGCGAGCACGGGGATCGTGCCCCAGACCGTTCCGATCCCGATGCTGCAGCAGGCAAATGCGACGCTCCGCCTGTCGCTGAACGCGACGAACATCATCGGCGCGTCGATCGGCGGCCTGCTCGTCGCGGTGTCGAGCCCCGGCTGGGCGATCGCGTTCGACGCCGCGACGTACGGCCTCGCGGCGCTCGCGATCGGAGCGATGAACCTGCCCGCGGGGCTCCGCATCGAAGGCAGCACGGTGCTCGCCGAGTTGCGTGTCGGCTGGCGGGACTTCTGGTCGCGGCCGTGGCTCTGGGCGATCGTGCTGCAGTTCGGCGTCGTCAACGCCGTATCGAACGGCGCGGTGCAGATCTTCGGGCCGGTCGTCGCGAAAGCGCACCTCGGCGGAGCCGCCGGCTGGGGTCTCGTCCTCACCTCCACGTCGGTCGGGCTCGTCGCGTGCGGGTTCATGATGCTGCGCTGGCAGCCGCGGCGGATCCTGTTCGTCGCGACGCTCGCCGTGTTCGTCCTGGTGCTGCCGCTGATCGCGCTCGCAATCCCGTTCCCGTTGCCGCTCGTGATGCTCGCGGGCTTCCTCGCGGGCTTCTTCGTCGAGATCTTCGGCGTGCTCTGGGACACGGCGATGCAGCAGGAGATCCCGCTCGACAAGCTCTCGCGCCTCTCGGCCTACGACGCACTGGGCTCGTTCGTGCTGACGCCGATCGCACTCGCGGTGCTCGGGCCGATCGGCGGCGCGCTCGGGACGCGCACGGCACTGCTCGCCTGCGCCGCGTTGACGATCGGGGCGACGCTCCCGGTGCTGCTCGTGCGCGACGTGCGCACGCTCGAGCGCGCGCCGCTAGTCGCGCAGGATGTTGCCGCCTGAGACCTGCGCGAGCGCCATCACGACGACCTCGTCGATGTTCACGTTCGGCCGCCGGGTGAGCGCGAACATGATGCACTCCGCGATGTCCTGCGCGTTGAGCGGGCCGCCGAGCGCGACATTCGCGTAGACGGCGTTCGCCTTCTCTTCGTCGCCCTTGAAGCGCACCTTCGAGAAGTCGGTCTCGACCAGACCGGCGGCGATGTTCGTCACGCGCACGGGCTTGCCCTGCAGGTCGTCGCGCAGGGCGCGCGTGTAGCCGTGCACCGCGAACTTCGACGCGACGTACGACGAGCCGCTCGGGTACGACCAGATCCCCGCGACGGAGCCCATGTTCACGATGTGCCCGTGCGCGCTCGCGATCAGGTGCGGCACGCACAGCCGCGTCATGCGCATCAACCCGAGAACGTTCGTCTCGATCACCTCGCGCTCGTCCTCCTCGAGCGAGTCCCAGACGGGGTCGCGGCCGCGCGAGAGGCCGGCATTGTTGATCAGGATGTCGAGCCCGCCGAGCTCTTCCAGCGCGGCTTCGACGAAGCCGTGGGCGCTGTCGGTGTCGGTGACGTCGAGGTTGCCGTCGCGGCGGGACCCGGTGTAGACGCGGGCGCCCGCTTGCTCGAGCTCGCGCGCGGTCGCGGCGCCGATCCCGCTCGACGCCCCGGTGACGATCGCCCGCCTGCCTTCGAGGCTCTCCATGCGGCTCAGACTAACCGTCGCGTAACAACGAATCGCGTTTGGAGGCGTCTAAGTTCCAGCTGTGCTCGACCCGCCCCCCACGTCGTCGCGCCGCCTGCGGCTCCTCTCCGTCGCCGCGGGCGTGGTCGTCCTGCTGGCCATCGTCGCCGTCGCGAGCCGCACGGGTGTCGGGAGGAGCACCCGCGGCGGCCCGTCCGCCGACTACCTGAGCTACGCCTACTCGGCGTTCCTCATCCTCTTCGTGCTGGCGATCCCGGTGACGCTCTGGGCGCTGTGGGTCGAAGGCTCCGGCGTGCAGAGCGAGCGGCCGTCGTTCAAGCGAAGCGTGCTCCAGAGCCTCGCGACGTTCGCGATCCTGTGCCTCGTCATCGGGGTTGCGATCTACCTGAAGCAACACCACCACTTCGTCTTCCACCGCCCGAACACCAAGGCGCTGAACACCGCACACGAGGCGATGACGCACCAGAACGGCAAGCCCGTGAAGGTCGAGCCGACGTTCAAATGGCCGGTGCTCTGGGTGGCCCTCGGGCTCCTCGCGGTCGCATCTGTCCCGATCGTCCGCGAAGCGCGGCGACGGAAGGCGCGCAGGACGCCGCTCGACTGGGAGCCGCCGGCGCTCGCCGACGAGCTCTCCGGCGAGATTTCCCTCGCGATCGACGACCTGCGCTCGGAGACCGACATCAGGCGCGCGGTGATCGCCGCCTACGCGCGGATGGAGAAGGTGCTCGCGCGCAGCGGGCTGCGGCGGCGCTCCAGCGAGACGGCGATGGAGTTCCTGCGCCGCGTCCTCGGCGACCTGCGCGTCAGCGCGCCCGCCGCGCAGTCGCTGACAGAGCTGTTCGAAGAGGCGAAGTTCAGCTCGCACGAGCTGGAGGAGGGTGCGCGTACGCGCGCGGTCGACGCCCTGCAGACGATCAAGTTCGATCTGCTCGCGGAGGCCGCATGAGGCGTCACGCACTCGACCTGATCCTGATCTGGATCGGCTCGACCGTCGTGTTTGGCTACCTCGTGCTGAGCGAGCCGAGCTGGCGCACGATCATCGTTCGGCTCTACATCCTGCTGCTCGGGGTGCTCGTGCTGTTCGCGCTCCTCGCCGCGACCGCGGAGCGACTCCCGAGCTCCCGTCGGTCACCGTTCGACGCCGCGCTCCCGCGCCCGCCGCGCCCCGCGCGCCCACTCCCCGAGGTCGAGCGAATGAAGCGGGAGGTCGCGCTCGCGTGCGCGAGCGCGTACGACCTGCACGCGCGCCTGCTGCCGCACCTGAGGGAGATCGCCGACGCGCGCCTCGAGCGCGCGGGCCGCGCTGCAGGCCCGGAGACGCTCGGCCCGTGGTGGGACATGCTCCGTCCCGACCGGCCGGAGCCGCAGGATCGATTCGCGCCCGGCATCAAGGAATCGGAACTGCGCTCCATCGTCGATGCTCTTGAGAGGATGTCGTGATGGAGCTCTCGGAGGTCGGGCAGATCTCGAACCGTGTGATCGACGAGGTCGAGACCGCGGTCGTCGGGAAGCGTGATGCACTCGAGCTGCTCATGCTCGGGCTGCTCGCCGACGGGCACGTGCTGATCGAGGACTACCCCGGCCTCGCGAAGACGCTGATGGCGCGCTCGTTCGCGCAGGTGATGTCGATGGACTTCTCGCGGATCCAGTTCACACCCGACCTCATGCCCTCGGATGTCACGGGCTCGTCGGTCTACAACCAGCGCGAGTCGGACTTCGAGTTCCGCGCCGGCCCGATCTTCGCCAACCTCCTCCTCGCGGACGAGATCAACCGCGCGCCGCCGAAGACGCAGGCCGCGCTGCTCGAGGCGATGCAGGAGCGGCAGGTCACTACCGAGGGCGCCACACGCAGGCTCGGCCCGCCGTTCATCGTCCTCGCGACGCAGAACCCGATCGAGTACGAGGGCACCTACCCGCTGCCCGAGGCGCAGCTCGACCGCTTCCTGCTGCGCATGTCGGTGGGGTATCCGGCGCGCGAGGACGAGTGGCGGATGCTCTCCAACCGCGCCGAACGCGGGACCGACGAGGTCGAGCTCACGCCGGTGGTCGACCGCGAGACGCTGCTCGACATGCAGCGCGCCGTCGAAGGCGTGCACGTCTCGGAGGCCGTCGGCCTCTACATGATCGACATCGCAACGGCGACGCGGGGCGCGCAGTCGATCCAGGTCGGTGCGTCGCCGCGCGGCTCGCTCGCCCTCCTGAAGCTGTCGCGCAGCCGCGCCGCGCTACAAGGCCGCGACTACGTCACGCCGGACGACGTCAAGGCGGTCGCGGTGCCGGCCCTCGCGCATCGGCTGACGCTCCGGCCGGAGCTCTGGGTGCAGCGCGTGTCGGCCGAGGACGTCGTCCGCGAGCGCCTCGACACGGTGCCGACGCCGGCCGCCGAAGACCTCGCCGCGCCGCGCGCGTGACGCGCTACGCGAGTCCGAAGCTCACCGCGTACGCCGCGCTGTGCGCGATCGGCCTCCTGTGCGCGCTCGTCTTCGGCAGGCCCGAGCTCGTGGCGCTCACTGCGCCGTTCCTGCTCGCGCTCGCAGCCGGGCTGGCCCTCGCGACGCCGCCGCGGCTGTCGGTGCAGGTCGAGGTCGACCACGACCGAGCGCTCGAAGGCGACGAGGTCACCGCCAAGCTCGTCGTCTCCTCGGCGACGCCGGTCGACCGGCTCGACCTCTACCTCCGTCTTCCCGAGGGAATCGAGCTGCTCGAGGGCCGCAACCCGGTCGCGCTCGGCCTGCGCGCGAACGAGGAGCGCGAGCTCGAGCTGCGACTGCGAGCGGCCCGGTGGGGCGGCCACCTGCTCGGGCCTGCCTACGCGCGTGCCCGCGACCCGATCGGCTTGCGCGCCTGGGAGACCACGGCCCCGACGCGCCCCGAGGTGCGCGTCTATCCGCGCGAGGATGTGCTCCGGCGTGTCCTGCAGCCGCGCGAGACGCAGGTCTTCGCCGGCAACGAGGTCTCGCGGCGCAAGGGCGAGGGCATCGAGTTCGCCGACATCCGCCCCTGGGCGCCGGGTGACGCGCTCAAGCGCGTGAACTGGCGGGCGAGCGCGCGGCGCAACGACCTCTGGGTGAACGAGAGCCATCCCGAGCGCAACACGGACGTCATCCTGTTCGTCGACTCGTTCGCCGAGGCGCGGCAAGGCGGTGTGGGCACGCTCGACCTCGCGGTGCGCGCGACGGCGGCGCTGGCCGACGCGTACGTCACGCGCCGCGACCGCGTGGGGCTGATCTCCTTCGGCGGGATCCTCCGCTGGCTCGTTCCCGGGACGGGGCTCGTGCAGATGTACCGCATCGTCGACGCGCTGCTCGATACGCAGATCGTCCTCTCGTACTACTGGAAGGAGATCGACGTGATCCCGCGGCGCACGCTGCCGCCGAGCGCCCTCGTGATCGCGCTGTCGCCGCTCCTCGACGACCGCTCCGTCGGAGCGCTCCTCGACCTGCGCGCGCGTGGGTACGACCTCGCGGTGATCGACGTCTCCCCCGTGCCGTTTGCGCAGCGGCCCGCATCCGGCCTCGACGCGATCGCGTACGACATCTGGACACTGCGGCGCGACGCATTGCGCCACCGCCTGCAGCGCGCGGGCGCCGCGGTCGCCGAGTGGCGCGGCGACACACCGCTGCAATCCGTGCTCGAGGAGGTGAGGTCATTCAGGC
>CAZDEX010000096.1:0-7669 GCA_964504405.1 uncultured Gaiellales bacterium
GCTCGCCGCGGGCTCCACCTTCGCGCTCGTCGTTCCCGCGCGCGTGGACGTCGCGCCGGTCGTGCGGCCGGCGAGCTCTTCGACGAACGTGCTGCGCGAGCTCGCGCGCTCCGGACGCCCGCCCGTGCCGGCGTCCGTCGAGCTGCGCGGCACGAATGTCGTCGTCACCCCCGCGAAGAACGGCCGCAGGCTCGACAACGCTGCGCTCCTGCGTCGCCTCTCGCACGCGTCGAACGTCGTCGACGCGCCGTACCGCATGCTGCGGCCGACCGTGGGCGACGCCGCCGCGGAGCACACGGCCGAGCAGGTCCGCGCACTCGTCGCGCAGCCGGTGGCGATCGACTACCACGGTGCACGCCGCGGCGCGCTCACGCGGTCCCAGCTCGCGCGGGCGGTGCACATCGACGCGTCGCTGCACGTCACGCTCGACGGCGATCAGCTCGCCCGCGTCGTGCGGCCGCGGCTCGGGTCGTGGATCAGGCGCGCGCGCAACGCGCAGTTCGCGGTCGCAGGCAGCCGGGTGCATGTCGTTCCTTCGCTTCCCGGCCGCGACATCGACCCTGCAAGGCTCGTCTCGGCGGTCGAGGCGGCGGCGGAGGGCGATCACGTCGCGCGCATCGAGCTCGGCGAGCGTGAGCCCGATCTCACGACCGCGAAGGCGGAGGCGCTCGGGATCAAGGAGAAGCTCGTCTCGTTCACGACCGACATGGGGGTCTCGTCGTCGAACCGCATCCACAACGTGCACCTGATGGCCGACTTCATCGACGGCACGGTGATCCGGCCGGGCGAGGTCTTCTCGTTCAACCGCGTCGTCGGGCCGCGGACGGCCGAGCGCGGATTTCTCGAAGGGCAGATGATCATCGGCTCGCTCGTCCTGCCGTCGATCGGCGGCGGTGTGTGTCAGACGGCGACCACGCTCTTCAACGACGCGTTCGAGCTCGGCCTGCCGATCCTCGCGCGCGTCAACCACAACCTCTATCTCTCGCACTATCCGCTCGGCCGCGACGCGACGGTCTCGTGGGGCGGGCCCGACTTCCAGTTCAAGAACGACCTGAAGCACGCCCTGCTGATCAAGACGTCGTACACCGACTCGACCCTCACGTTCACGATGTACGGCACGAACGAGCATCGACGCGTCGTCGCGAAGACGGGACCGCAGGTGAAGTGGACGAGCCCGTCGATGAACTATGCGATCGACCCCAACGCGCCCCGCGGCTCGGTGAAGGTCTTTGCGGGCACGGGGGAGAAGGGGTTCGACGTCAGCGTCGACCGCACCGTGTACGACGCGAGCGGCAAGGAGCTGCGCCACGACGTGTTCCGGTCGCACTACATCCCCGACAGCCCGACGACGGTCTACGGCCCCGGCAGGACACCGCCCGGCCCGTACATCGTCCTGCCGCGAACCTGATTCGGCGGAGCGGAATCTGATTCGGCGGAGCCGAACCAGATTCAAGGGTTACGCGACGAGTCGACCGAACACCATCGATCTGGTTCGCTGACGCGAATCAGATCGAGTTACTGCGCGTCGTTCTTCTCGGGCGACGCGGGATTGTCGGCGCAGCGGCGGTCGTAGCACTCGAGCACGAGCCGCACGGCCTCGTCGATGTCGTCGGTCGCATGCAGCAGCTCGACGTCGTCGGGCGAGATCATCCCGTCGGCGAGCAGCTCCGCGCGGAACCAGTCGAGCATCTCCTGCCAGTAGTCGGTGTCCACGAGCACGACCGGGAAGTGGCGGATCTTGCCGGTCTGGATCAACGTCAGCGCTTCGTACAGCTCGTCGAGCGTGCCGAAGCCGCCGGGCAAGATGACGAAGCCCTCCGACGGGCGCACGAAGCAGACCTTGCGCGCATAGAAGTGGTCGAACGTGTGCGAGATGTCGAGGTACGGGTTGACGTGCTGCTCGTGCGGCAGCTCGATGTTGAACCCCACCGACAGGCCGCCGCCTTCCTTGCACCCGCGGTTCGCAGCTTCCATGCACCCCGGCCCTCCGCCCGTCACCACGGCCCAGCCCTCCTCGGCGAAGCGCCGGCCGGCCGCGCGCGCCTCCTCGTACGGCTTGCTGCCTTCGTTCACGCGCGCGGAGCCGAACAGCGCGACCGCGGGGCGGTCGATCTGCGCGACCTTCTCGAACCCCGCGCGGAACTCGTCGGCGATCTTCGCGACGGAGGCGTCGATCGGCGACGTTCCCTGGTCGAGGATCTTCTGGTCGTCGGTCACAAGCGCGACTGGGGCTTGTAGGTGGCGATCATTCCGAGGATCAGCGCGGCTGCCGTCCCCAGGTAGAGCGCGTACGTGGCCCACGCGAGGCGCGGCGCGCCGCCGAGGCGCAGCCACCGCGCCGAGCGCCAAACCACTGCTCCGTCGAGGATCCAGAACGGCAGCAGGTTGATCAGGTTGAGGAAGAAGCCGGAGTAGGCGAGCGCGTACAGCACGCGCGAGTCGTTCGACTTCGCGATCGCGAAGAACACCGCCGAGGCGGCGCCGCCGAGGATCGGCCCCGCGATCGCGACGCGCGCCGTCTGCCACGGGTTGCCGCGCGTGTACTGCACGTACGCACCGAGGAACGGGATGAACACCGGCAGCTTCGGGTTGAGCCTCTCGCGCTTCGCCTCGATGTAGTGGCCGAGCTCGTGGATGAAGATGAGCGCGACGAAGCCGACCGCGAACTTCCACCCGAAGAGGAGCGCGTACGCAGCGACCGCGATGAAAATGCTCGAGAACTTGACGAGCACGAAACTCCACTTCGCGAGGGCGATCACGACCGCGATCACCGGCCCGAGCGCCTTGCGGATGCGGCCCATCCAGTCGGTGCGGCGCGGCTGGATCGGCTCGTAGTCGCGCTCGTCGAAGCTCACGAGCCCCTCCCGATCCACTCTTCGCCGCCCTCGTAGACCTCCTTCTTCCAGAGCGGCACGCGCTCCTTGAGCTCGTCGATCGCGTCCTTGCACGCGGCAAGGGCGTCCTGGCGGTGGGCGGCGGAGACGGCGATCACGACTGAGGTCTCTCCAATGCCGACGCGTCCCACACGGTGGTGGATCGCGATGGCGGTCGCGTCGTACCGACCCTGCAGGTCGGCGGCGATCTCCGCCATCACCTTTTCGGCCATTCCTTCGTAGGCCTCGTAGTCGAGGTGCGTCACGGTGCGGCCGCGCGACTGGATGCGCGTCGTGCCGGTGAACGTCGCGATCGCGCCCGCCTCGTCCGAGCGGACCTCGTCGACGACGCGGTCGAGCGACAGCGGCTCGCCGCTGAGCAGGAACGCGCCGCCGGAGACCGGCGGGATGAGGGCGACCTCGTCGCCGTCGGCGAGCGCGCGGTCGCGCTCCGCGTACTCCTTGTTCACCGCGTACAGAAGGCCGTGCGGCTCCTCGCCGAGCTCGAGCGCGCGCCACACGTCGGCGACCGTGGCCGCGTCCACCTCCCGCTGCGACCATCCGGCCCGCTCGCGCAGCCCCGCGAAGAGGCGGACGGCTACAGCCGCCATGCGAGGCCCCAGTCGTGGTGGCCGTAGTAGCCGATCGCGTAGCCGAGCTCCGCGACCGGGCCGTAGAGCGTTCCGTGCCGGCGGACCATGACGCGACCGTAGCCGTTGCGCTCACGCACGAACGCGACGGTGCCGCCGTCCGGCGACCAGGTCGGCTCTTCGTCCGCCCAACCCGGCGGCGGAATGTCGAGCACGCGGCGGGAGCCGGCGAGGCCGACCCGCCAGAGCTGCCAGCGCGTCGCGAAGAAGTTCGCGACGGCGCTCGAGGGGTGTGAGAGGACGGCGACCGCGGCGCGGCCGGGCTCACAGGTCGGGCTGCCGAAGGTTCGCGCTGGGTCGTCCCACAGCGCGCGTGGCGTCCAGTCGGGCGGCGCGGCGGCGACGAGCCTCTTGCCGTGGATCACGACGCGGTCCGTGCCCGGCGTGTAGACGACCTGGCCGCCGCACCACGTGACGTAGTCGGGGTACGGCAGCACCTTGCCAAGGTTGTGCACCGGGCCGCCGCGCGTCGAGACGACGAAGACGTCCGTCCCGTCGGCGATCGACGATACGCCGCCGTACTCGTCCACGAAGAAGAAGACCCAGCGCCCGTCGCCGGAGCGCAGCAACGGGACGAGCGGCCCGGTCTCCCAGTGCTCGAAGACGAGCCGACCGTCGACGTAGAGGCGCTCGACCGCGGGCGAGCCGCCGGTCGTCGTCACGCCGTTCGGGCGCGGGCGAGTGGAGCGGGCTCGGCCGATGATCCGCTCGGTGCAGTTCCCGAGCGTTACGCGGTGCTCCTTGCCCGCGACGGTGTAGTAGACGCTGCCGTGGGCGCGCGGGCACGCCGCCGGTGACCGCGGCGCTGCGGCCGCCGGCGAGGCGGCGAGGGCGACGAGCGCCACGGCGAGCATGCGCACGGCGCGAGCATACTTCCGGCATGGCCGCCACCGACAAGCGCGAGAACGAGTCGGGGATCGAGATCAAGCCGGTCTACACGGCGGACGACGCGCCGGCCGAGCGCGAGGCGCCGGGCGAGTACCCGTACACGCGCGGGCCGTACCGCGACATGTATCGCGGGCGCCCGTGGACGATGCGGCAGTACGCGGGCTTCGCCTCGGCCGAGGAGTCGAACGCCCGCTACCGCTACCTGCTCGACCGCGGCCAGACGGGCCTCTCGATCGCATTCGACCTGCCGACACAGCTCGGCTACGACTCGGACGATCCGCGCGTGCTCGGCGAGGTTGGGCGCACCGGCGTGGCGATCGACTCGCTTGCCGACATGGAGATCCTCCTCGGCGGGATCCCGCTCGACGAGGTCTCGACGTCGATGACGATCAACGCGCCCGCATCGCTGCTCCTGCTCCTGTACGAGCTCGTGGCCGAGGCACAGGGCGTGCCGTCGACGGCGCTGCGCGGCACGGTGCAGAACGACATCCTCAAGGAGTACATCGCCCGGGGGAACTACATCTTCCCCCCGCGACCGTCGATGCGCCTCACGACGGACCTGTTCGCGTACTGCGCCGAGCGCATCCCATCGTGGAACACGATCTCGATCTCGGGGTACCACATTCGCGAGGCCGGATCGACGGCGGTGCAAGAGCTCGCGTTCACGATCGCGAACGGGATCGCGTACGCGTCGGCCGCCGTCGACGCGGGCCTGTCGCCGGACGAGTTCGGCGCGCGGCTGTCGTTCTTCTTCAACGCGCACAACGACTTCTTCCAAGAGGTCGCGAAGTTCCGCGCCGCACGCCGCCTCTGGGCGCGCGTCATGCGCGACCGGTTCGGCGCGACGAACCCGAAGGCGCTCGCGCTGCGCTTCCACGCGCAGACGGGCGGATCGACGCTGACCGCGCAGCAGCCCGAGAACAACATCGTGCGCGTCGCCATCCAGGCGCTGTCGGCGATCGCCGGCGGCGCGCAGTCGCTGCACACGAACTCCTTCGACGAGGCGCTCGCCCTGCCGACCGAGCGCGCCGCGACGATCGCGCTGCGCACGCAGCAGATCCTGCAGAACGAGGCCGGCACGACCGACACGGCGGATCCGCTCGGCGGCTCGTATTACATCGAGTCGCTCACGGACGAGCTGGAGACGCGGGCGTGGGAGCTGATCGAGCACATCGACGCGATCGGCGGGGCGGTCGCCGCGGTCGAGCAGGGGTTCGTGCAGGGCGAGATCGAGAACGCCGCATTCGCGTGGCAGCAGCAGGTCGAGTCGGGTGAGCGCGTGATCGTGGGCGTGAACCGGTACGCGACCGAGTCGGAGGATCCGATCGAGCTGCAGTCGATCGATCCGGACGCCGAGCGGCGGCAGCTCGAGCGCACCGCCAGGGTGCGCGCCGAGCGGAACGCGGCCGAGGCGACGGCGGCGCTCGCACGCGTGCGCGACGCGGCGCGCGGGACCGAGAACATGCTTCCGGTGATGCGCGACGCGCTGCGCGCCCGCGCGACGATCGGTGAAATCTGCGGCGTGCTTCGCGCGGAGTGGGGCGAGCACGACCGCGAGCGCGCACCGCACTCGTAGCCGGCGGCCTCGTGCGGATCCTGATCGTCTCGCAGATGTACCCCGGCCCGGCCGATCCCGATCTGGGGACGTTCGTCGCGCAGCAGGTGCGTGTGCTGCGCGAGCACGGGCACGAGGTCGAGCTCGCGGTGCTCGACCGGCGCGCCGGAGGCAAGCTGCGCTATCTCGAGCTCGCGCGCCGTGCACGCGCGGCGGCCCGTCCCGACGTCGTGTGGGCGCACTTCCTCGTCCCGTCGGGGCTGATCGCTTCGAAGCTGGACGCGCCGCTCGTCGCGACCGCGCACGGACGCGACGTGCGGAACATCGGGACGATCCCCGGCATCGCGCGCCTGACCCGAGCCGTTGTTCGCCGCGCGTCGACGGTGATCGCCGTGTCGGAGTACCTCAGGCACGAGCTCGAGGACCGCGTCGCCGACGCGCGCGGTAAGACCGAGGTGGTCGACTCGGGCGTCGACCTGGAGCGCTTCGCCGCGGCCGAGCCTGTGGCGGCGCTGGAATCGCCGGCGTTTGTCCACATCGGCTCCCTGACCGATCGCAAGAACGTCGTGCGCCTCGCCGACGCGTTCGCGCGGCTCGGTCGCGGGTCGCTGACGTTCGTCGGTGACGGGCCGCTCCGCTCGCACCTCGAGGGGCGCGCGGGCGTGCGCGTCGTCGGGCGGGTTCCCCACGACGAGGTTCCGGGTTGGCTCGCGGCGGCCGACGTGGTGTGCGGGCCGGCGCTGATCGAGCCGTTTGGTCAGGCGCTGCTCGAGGGGTTGGCATGCGAGCGCAGCGTCGTCGCGACGCGCGTCGGCGGGCCGCCGGAGTTCATCCCGGACGACGCGGGGGTGCTCGTCGACCCGCTCGACGTCGACGAGATCGCACGAGCACTCGCGACCGCGGCGTCGTTCCCGTCACCGAACCCCGCCGCTCGCGCCGCGGCGGAGCTGCACGACGTCAGGCGTCAGGTGGAGAGGGTTGAGCGGGTCCTCGAGCGAGCCGCTCGAGATCGGCGAGCCTGACCTCGACCAGGGGTCGGACGCTCTCCTCGAGGCCGTGCGCCTGGGCGATTGCGAGCGCCTCGTCGTAATTCGCCCGGATCTTCTCCGCGGAGATGCCCTGCTTCAGCCGGTTGTCCCCGGTGAGCAGGAGGTCGTGGATCTTCTCCCTGGCTTCGGCCTCGTCCATGTCTGGATAATGATGGACAGATGGGCAACCGGGTCACGGTCGTCATCGCAGACGACCACCGCCTCTTCGCCGAAGCGCTGGAGGCGATTCTCTCAACCGATGCGCGGATCACGGTGATCGCTCGCGCCGCCGACGGCCGCGAGGCGGTCGACCTTGCGCGGGCGCACAAGCCCGACGTCGTGCTGATGGACATCGCAATGCCGGTGATGAACGGCATCGACGCGACCCGGACGATCCGGGGCGAGCTGCCCGAGACCTCCGTGGTCGTCCTCACGGGCTCGAATTCGACCGGGGACGTGTCTGCCGCCCGGGCGGCCGGCGCGTCCGGCTACGTCACCAAGGATCAGATCGCCGGCGACCTCGTCCGGGCGATCCTCGATTCCGCGGGCGCCTAGCCGGGCTACACTGGCCGCCCATGCTTCCCGTCTTTTCGGTGCTCCACGTCCTGCTCGCGGCGGCCCTCGTCGGGCTGATCCTCATGCATTCCGGCCGCGACACCGGCCTCGGCGGCATGG
>CAZDEX010000097.1:0-7659 GCA_964504405.1 uncultured Gaiellales bacterium
CATGCTCACACGCATGCGCGAGGCCTACGACGAGACGCACAGTACGACGTCCGCGATCGTGCTCGGCCTGTCGCGCACGGGCAAGCTCGTGACGAGCGCCGCACTCGTGCTCTGTCTCGCGTTCTTCGTCCTCTCGACGAGCCCCGGAACCGACATCAAGCAGTTCGGCATCGGCCTGTCCGCCGGCGTGCTGTTCGACGCGACGGTGATCCGCGCACTGCTCGTGCCGTCGCTCATGCAGCTGCTCGGCAAGTGGAACTGGTGGTTCCCGGCGCCGGTCGCGAAGCTCCTGCTGGCGCGCCAGCCCGAGCCGGCACCGGCGGACTAAGAGAGCTGGAAGAGCATCAAGCCGGAGCATGCGAGCGCCGTCGGCGGCGCCGCGGACTCCGACAGGAGCAGCAGGCCGGGCACCGGCGAGAGCCGGAGCCCGGCCTCGAGCGCCAGCTCGCGGCGAGCGCCCGCGCCGCCGCGGACAGCGACGATATGTCAGAACAGCTTGAGGATCACGAAGCTGAACGCTGCGATGACCCAGATCACAGCGAGCGGCACGAGCACGACGATGAGCCAGCGCGGCATCTAACCCAGCGGGATGTTGAGCGTCACGACGGACGTACCGGCCCAGGGAAGCCCTGCGAGCGCCCCGACGAACGTCGCGTGCCCGGTGACAGATGCCCAGCCGGCCCCCACGCCGCCGCTCGAGACCCACGCCGGCCCCGTCGAGCAGAGGACGGTGCCTTCGTAGTCGCAGCCGTGGGCGGCGATCGACAGCGACGTGATCCAGCCGTTCGACTTGCAGTAGTTCACCACGAGGTAATGGCGGTAATGGGCGACCCACGGGATGCCCTGCGAGTCGGAGACCGACGATTGCGTACAGCCGGTCCAGCCGCCGCCCCCGCCGTCGCACGCCGTGCCGCAGATGACGGTACCGATCGGGCCTTTCGCCGCCGACGCGGCAGCGGGAACCGCGAGCGCTGCAAGCAGCGCGGTGATGAGAAGTGCCTTGCGCACGTGCCCTCCCTTCGTTGTCGTTAGGGACAACGGTAGAGCGACCGCGCATACGTGTCTGTGCCGGTTCCCTACCGGAAGCGTGACATTCGCTCCGGCGCGAGACAAGTGGCTTACGGGGACAGGTCTACAGCGCCGTGACGTCGTCGCGGATCGGATCGAAGTCCGGATCCTGCGCCGCCATCGTGCGGTACGACGGGTCCAGCTCGAGCGACCGCCGGAGGTGCGCGAGCGCGTCGTCGCGCCGCCCTGCGAGCGACTCGTAACAGGCGAGGTTGTAGAGCAGCATGGGCTCCTCGCCGCCCGCGAGTGCGACGGCCATCTCGTCGGCCGCGGCCGCGTAGTCCTGCGACTCGTAGTGACGGTTCGCGCGGCGCATCGCGTCCCAGCTCGTCCAGATCCCGATCAGCCTGCGCAGCTCGGCGATCGGCTCGGCATGATCCTCGACGCGAAGGTCGCAAATGCGGTCGATGCCCTCGCGCGACTCGCTCCTCGCGCCGACCCGTTCGACCACCACGGCGGCCGACTGCTGGCCGCGCTTGTCGCCGCCCGCCGCCTGCCCCGCCTCGAGCGCCGCGACGAGGCGGTGCGCGAGTGGGCCGACCGTCTCTTCGAACGCGCGGGCCATCTCGTCCACGACGGGCTCGCCGGCGAGGATGTTCCCCTGCACGGCGAAGCCGGCGCCGACCCTGTGCCCGGCCCAGTCGAGGCAATCGGCGCCGGTGAAAGCGGCCGCGCGACCGTCCGCCGTGACGAGGCCGAGCTGGCGCGTCTCGCGCGCCGGGTCGTCGGCGAGCACGCGTTCGAGCGCCTCCTCCGGCGTCGCGCCCCGGTGGAGCTCTTCGAGCGCCCGTGCGCCGTACACGGCGACACCGGCGGCCTGCGTCGCGGCGGCGCCGATGCCGGCGCGCGCCCACGGGACGACCGAGCCGACCGAGAAGTACTTCGACTGCACGGCGCAACCGACCTCGCCCGCTTCCAGGTCGGCGCCGACGATCGAGAAGGTCGACTTACGCGAAGCTCTCACCGAATGACGGCTCGGTGACCGGGTGCGACTGCCGAGTGCGAGACAAGGACGCAGGGCGCCCCGATAGCGGCGCTATCGGGGCAACCGAGGACGCAGGATCGTGCCGGCAGGCGCGGCCGGGCGACACAGCGCTTCATTCGGTGAGAGCTTCTATACAGAGTGGCGCTCACGGTAGGCGGCAACCTTCGCACGGTTGCCGCACGATTGCATCGAGCACCAGGCGCGCGAGCGGTTCTTCGCCGTGTCGAGGAACGCGTACCGGCAATCGTCTGCCCGGCAGGCCTTCATCCGCTCCCACGTGCCGTCGGCCATCGCCGCCGACACCTCGGCGAGGATCCGGCCGACGGCCCCCGGAACGCCGCCCGCAGCAGGCTCGGCATGCGCGCCACCGTCGGCGAAGCGGACCGAGAGGCCTGCGCGGCGCGCGGCGCGATCCAGCACGTCCGTCGCAGCGTCGACGTCTGCCTCCACCTCGTTGTGCGCGAGCAGGAGGTGGCGCAGCGCCTCGCGCACCTGCCGCGCCTCGTCGTAGTCCGCCTTCGTCGCGCGCGTTCCCGGCTCCAGGCCGTGCGCGTCGAGCCAGGCGACGAGCGCCCCCGGCGTCTGCAGGTCCTCCCGGTCCGGCCCGAACCGGGCCGTGTTCACGAAATCGATGACCAGCTCTGAGTTCACCATTCACCTTGCTTAGGGGGTTACGTAACTGCTATCATCGTATCACTGGTTACACGGGGGAGGAGGCCGAGATGTTCCATCCGGATTTCATGCAGTTCCGTGCCGCCGAGCACATCGAGACGCTACGGCGGGATGCGCGCGTCGTCCGCGGCACGACCCGACGCCCGGTCGTCGACACGCGGGACGTGGAGCTGCGGCTTTGCCGGCCGGCCGACGATTCACAGCTCGACCGGCTCGCCGAGCTCGAGGGCCGGCCCCTTCCGCAGGGGCGGTTCGTGCTCGCTGCGGTGCGCGGGCGCATCGTCGCGGCGCTGCCGCTCGCGGGCGGCGAGCCGCTGCGCGACCCGTTCGCGCGCACCGAGCACCTCGTGAAGCTGCTGCAGGTCCGGGCGGGCCAGCTCCGTGGCCCCGCCCCCCCAGCGCTCGTTGATCCCCCGCTACGTCAGCCTGATCCGCGGGTCGATCCACGCGTAGATCGTGTCGACCGCGAGGTTGAAGACGATGATGCAGAGGGTGGCGAACACGACCACACCCTGCATCGTGGGGAGGTCGAAGTTGTCGATCGCCCCGAGCGAGAGCTTGCCGAGCCCGGCAGCCCGAAGACGGTCTCGGTGAAGAAGGCGCCCGCAAGCGCGAGGCCGACATCCATGCCGAGGATGGTGACGATCGGGAGGAGCGCGTTGCGCAGCACGTGCTTGCGCATGACGTGCGGCTCCGATGCGCCCTTCGAGCGCGCGGTGCGCACGAAGTCCTCGCCGAGCGTCTCCATCGTGTAGGCGCGGATCATCCGCACGTACGTCGCGGCGAACAGCACCGAGAAGCACGCCCACGGAGCAGCAGGTGGTATGCCCACATCGCCGGCCCTCCGCAGCCGCCGCTCGGCGAGAAGAAGTCGCAGTACCCCGTGATCGGCACCAGGTGCAGCTTGAACCCGATGACGTACGCGCCGAGCAGCCCGATCCACACCGGGTGCGCGCTGATCCCGACGAGGACGACGACCATTGTCATTCGGTCGAGCAGCGAGCGCGGCCGCAGCGCGGACAGCACCCCGATCGGGATCGAGATCATCAGCCACAGCACTGCACCGCCGAACACGAGTGACGCGGTGACAGGCTTAGCGGAGAGCACCCGCTGTGTCACGTCCTGACGCGTCGTGAACGACCTGCCCAGCGAGTAGTGGACGACGAGGCGGTCGAGGAACCCCCCGTACTGCACGATCACCGGCTTGTCGAGCCCGAGGAAGCGGCGCGCGCGCTCGATGCACGTGGCCGTCGCACGCTGTCCGCAGACCTGGCGCGCGGGGTCCTGCGGGACGATGAAGAAAATCGTGAACGTGACCAGCGTCACCGCGATGAACAGCACGACGGCTCAGAGCAGTCGGCGTACGAAGTAGCGCAGCATGCGTCTAGAGACGCCGGCCGCGCACGCCGGTTGATCGATGAGTGAGAACTAGACGGTTAAGGGTTCGCGAAGACGCTCGGTCGCGCATGCGGACCGTGCGGCCTCGACGAACGCCGCCGCGTCGCGCGTCAGCGACTGCGTACGGCTCCACACCGCTGCGATGCTGCGCGGGCTGACAACTCCATCCGCGAGCTGCGCGACCTGCGTCTCGGAACGCCGCTCGTCGGCAGCGACACGCGGGACGACCGCGGCGCCCAGCCCCGCGGCGACGAGACCTTGCACCCCCGAGCCCGTCTCCGCCTGCAGCACGAAGCGCACCTCCACCCCGTGCCCGCGGAGCTGCTCCTCGACGTGGAGGCGCGACGGCGCGTGCGCGATCAACGGGAGTCGCGCGAGCTCTTCGCACACAACGGGACGGTCGCGGCGGGCGAGGGGCGCGCCGGCCTGGAGCAGCACGACGAACGGGTCGGCGCAGAGCGGCGCGGCGTGGAGCGGCCCCTTCGGCAGCGGCGTCTCGGCGAGAGCGAGGTCGAGCTCGCCGCGGACGAGCGACGCGAGCAGCGCCCGCGTATCGGAGATCTCGTGCAACGACACCGGCGCGCCGTAGACGCGCAGGAACGACGGCACGAGCCGCGCGAGCAGATCGGGCGTCGCACCGACGCGGAGCGCAGCCGTCCCCGTGCCGTCGAGCGCCGCAAGGTCGGCCTGCGCCGCGCGCACGCGCGCGATCACCGCGTCCGCGTGGCTGAGCAGGATCTCGCCGGCATCGGTGAGCGCCAGGGGACGCGTGCCGCGGGAGCGCTCGATCAGGCGCTTGCCCGTCAGGCTCTCGAGCGCGGCGATCTGGTGGCTGATCGCGGACTGCACGTACCCGAGCCGTGTCGCCGCGCGGCGGAACGACCCTTCGCGCGCGACGGCGTCGAGTGCGACCAGGTGCCTCAGCTCGACGCCGGACCACCATTCGCCTGCCATACCGGCTGTGACGACACACGACGGGCCGGCGGCTGTTCGGTCTTCCATGCGTAACAGCGGCTTAACACGGGTACGCGGGGTCGGATGACAGAGACAATCACCGTTGAAGTCCCCCGCCGCGGCATCGGAAGCGACCTGACCGAGGCCCTGGCCGAACATGGTTTGCGCGCAGAGATTCTCGACGGCGAAGACATCTGCGAGCTCCGCGTCGCATTCGCCGACGACGAGCGCGAACGCCTGATCGCCGGCGCCATGCACGCGATCGAGTCGTACCTCTCCGACCGCATGCTGCCGCTCGTCGTACAGCGTGCGGACGGCGGCGCCGTCGTTAGACCGCCGTCCGATTAGAGGGTTGATGTGAGATTGCGTGCGTCTGGGGATGGCTCAGACCAAGCAGGTCGTTCGGGTCGGGCGCAGGGCATAGCGGTGCCTACGTTCAAGCCCGACCCGGGCGAGATGCGCCGTGTATGAGCCACCAGCCAGGCGTGCGTGAATCTCACATTAAGCCTCTAGGAGCGAAGGGGGCGCCGTGCGGCCCGGCGCCCCCTTCCCTTGTCGCTCCTACTCGAGGCAGAGCGCGGCCAGGTCGACCGTGTAGATCGCGCTGTACGAGAAGCAACCGACGCGCTTGGAAACGAGCATGCGGTTGTTCGCGTTCGAACGCGGCGCCCACGGAACTCCCTGCTGCATGATCGCCACGTCGAGGTTCCCGTACGCCTTGTAGCGCGCGGGGCCCGACATCAGGGAGGCCTGCGTCATCTGCTGGTTGAACTTCGGGTCGTTGAAGTACGCGAAGTTGCTGTTGTTCGACGCCTGGATGTTGCGGCCGTCGAGCAGCACGTTGATGAAGTCGTACGGATCGGCGTAGTCCGCACCCCACTGCTCGTCCGCGAGGTCGAACGGCTCACCGCGCGTGCCCTCCTTGTTCAGCTGGACGGCGCGGGCGAAGAGATGGGTGTCGACCTTCAGGCCGATCTGGGACAGGTTGTCCTGGATGATCTGCGCCCGCAGCGGCGCCGCACCGCGATTCGACTCATAGAGAACGACGTTCCCGTCACCGGTGTGGCCCTTCGCGAGCTTCTTCGCAGCGACCAGGTTCGGCTGCTCGAGCGGGTAGAGATCCGCGTCGCGGAAGCCGGCCATGCCCGGAGGCAGGATCTGGTCGGTCCGCTTGCCCGCGAGGTAGCCCGACTGTGCGAGCAGCGCCCGCCGGTCGATCGTCTCGTTGACGGCCTTCCTCAACTGGACGTTGTCCTTGAAGATGCCGCGCGAGGTGTTGAAGGCGATGTACGACGTCGACAGGAGCGGCTCGACCCAGAACTGGCCCTTGTTGATGCCGTACTTCTGGGCCGCCTCCGCGTACGACGCCGGCGGGATGCCGCCCGACGCGTAGTCGGTCGCACCCTGCTGGACGCGCAGGTACGTCGCGTCGAGGGAGTTGCCGATCGTATAGTTGATTGCCGATGCGTTGTGCGGGCGTGTGCCTTTGTAGTACGGGTTGCGCTTGAGCAGGATCGACTTGTTCGGTGTGCGTGAGTCGATGTAGTACGGCCCTGCACCGGGAGGTGTCAGCACGCCGTTCGGGTCGTGCGTCAGGTTCGGTGGGACCGCGCAGAAGAACGGCATCGCGACACGCGCGAGGAAGTCCGGCGCCGCATGGGTCAGCGTCACGATCAGGTGGCTGCCCTTGACCTTCACGCCGGAGACCGGACTCGACGACGAGCCGACGACGTCAGACATGAATGCGACCGCAGGCGACTGCATCTTCGGGTCCGCCGCGCGGTCGAAGGCCGCCTTGAACGACGCCGCGGTGACCGGCGTGCCGTCGGAGAACTTCGTGAAGCTCGCGTTGACCGTGAAGTCGTAGGTCTTGCCGCCGGCCGAGACCTTCGGGAACCCGGCGGCCGCGTCGGGAACGAGCTGGCTCGTGCGCGGGCCGATCCCGTCGGGGTAGTTCATGAGCTTCAGGCACGTCGCGTACTCCAGCTCCCAGCCCGTGGAGAGATAGCTCAGGGCCGGGTCGGTGTAGTCGACGTCGGTGGTGAGATCGACGTTGAGGGTGCCGCCGGTCTTCACCTTGCTGGTCGCAGTCGCCGATCCCGCTACGCACAGAGCCGCGAGCAGGACGACGAATGCGATACCGAGCTTCTGCGCTCGCATCCGCCCTTCCTTTCGTCACTGGAGGGCGTGCCTGACCAAAGGTGCCCTCCTGTCGAGTGGTGTCGCGTGATGAAACGGCGCGCGCGGCGCGAAGTTGATGCCGAAAGGGTGATTCGTTGATCTCTGTTGGAGAAATCCGCCGCGAGGATGAGCGGCGCGTCGTTCTCCAGGATGAGAGATGAAAGAAGCCCGCTTGCGCGGGCTTCTTAGAAGGTGGACCCAGCCGGGCTCGAACCGGCGACCTCATCCCTGCCAGAGATGCGCTCTCCCAGCTGAGCTATGGGCCCCTGGAGCCGGGACAGTGTAGCCCCGAGCTCGTAGTCCCGTGCCCAATTGATTCTGCGGCGCTGATTGTTCAGCGTCGGGGCTAGGCGTAGTTGCACCGCCGTGCGATTCACCGACATCGCCGCAGGAAGGAGGTA
>CAZDEX010000098.1:0-1410 GCA_964504405.1 uncultured Gaiellales bacterium
GCACAGCACCACGTCGAGAACCCGCGCGAGGTCGTCTCGCAGGGCCAGCCGGTCAACGTGAAGATCATCGAGGTCGACGGCGAGCGCCGCCGCCTCTCGCTCTCGCTGAAGCGCGTCGAGGACACCGACCCGGTGCAGCCGCGCGCGGACGGTGCGGAGTCGGTGCACACGCGCCCGGCGATCGACCTTTCCGAGGACGTCTTCGCGGAGGCGCCGGTGGTGGAGGGCGACGCCGAGGAGATTTCGGACGAGGCGCCTGCCGGCGAGCCGTCCGAGGACGTGCCGTCAGAGGACACGGCGCCGACCGCCGAGGCCGACGCGACTGGTGCGGGCATCGAGCCCGCGGCTGAAGAGCCGGAAGCGGAAGCGCCCAGCACCGAAGAGTGAACCCGGAGGCCTGGCGCGGGATGGCGGCACCGCCGGCTGGTGGCTCAGACGCGGCGCATCTCGCCCGGTTCGGGCTTGAACGTAGGACCCGCTATGTCCTGCGCCCGACCCGAACGACCTGCTTGGTCTGAGCCATCCCCGACGGCACCGAATCCCGCGCCAGACCTCCAATTTCCGTCGCGATCACGGGCGGAATCGGAGCAGGCAAGAGCGAGGCGCTGAGGGCGTTCGCGCGCAACGGCGCGGCGACGGTGTCGAGCGACGAGATCGTGCACCACCTCCTTCTGCGTCCCGACGTGCGCGACGCGGTGGTCGGCCGCATGGGGCACGGCATCGTCTCGCCCGAGACGGGGGAGATCGACCGCGGGGCGCTCGCGACCGTCGTCTTCAACGACCGCGACGCGTTGACGTGGCTCGAGGAACTGCTGCACCCGCTCGTCTCGGCGGAGTACCTGCAATGGCGCGAGCAGCTCGCCGCGCTTCCCGACGCTCCACGTGTCAACGTGACCGAGGTGCCACTCCTCTACGAGACCGGTGGAGACGCGCGCTTCGACAAGGTCGTCGTCATCACCGCGCCGACGAAGCTGCGCCGCGCGCGCTCCGAGGTCGCGACGGACGATCGCGAGTCCCGCCTCATTCCCGACAAGGAGAAGGTCGACCGTGCCGACTTCTCCTACAAGAACACGGGGTCGATCGAGGAGCTGGACGCGTTCGTGAAGTCGGTGATGGCGGAGCTCACCTCCTCGTGAGGAAGCTTCTGCTGTTCGTCGTGCTCGCCGCCGTGCTGGGCGGCGTCTTCTTCGTCGTCGACGCGACGAGCCCGCCGTGGTACGAGCGCATCCGGTACCCGCTGCGCTACTCGGAGTTCGTGCGCGTCCATGCGCGCCGGCACAACCTCGATCCGGCGCTCCTCGCCGCGGTGATCTACCAGGAGTCGAAGTTCCGGTCGAGCGCGAAGTCGTCGTCAGGCGCGATCGGGCTGATGCAGCTCACGCCGGAGACCGCGCGCGGGATCGCGATCCG
>CAZDEX010000098.1:1510-2941 GCA_964504405.1 uncultured Gaiellales bacterium
GGTACGCGAGGAGATCCACGGCATCCTGCGCGAGCGCGGGCGCACGGCGTGCACGTGGGAGGTCGGGACGCACGCCACACCCGCGGACCTCGTCGACCAGCTCCTCGCACGGGGGCTCGTCGACGACGAGCCGACGCCGCTCGCCGTGGGGATGGTGCTGACCGAGCCGCCGGCGCAGGGGCCGGTCGACATCGAGGTCCGGCGTGCGGAGTCCGCAGACGAGCGGCTTGCCGCGGCGCGCATCGCCGCGATCGCGTTCGGGGGGCCGGAACCGACCGAGCCCCCGCCGCCGTCCGACGACCCGAACAACGTCGTGTACCTCGCGTACGCCGACGGGCAGCCCGTCGCGCGCGGCTCGGCGTCCTTCGGTGAGCGCGGGGTCACCCTCTTCGGCGGCTCGACGCTCCCGGAGGCGCGCAGCCGCGGCGCCTATCGGGCCCTCGTCGCGGCGCGCTGGGAGGATGCAGTCGCTCGCGGCACGCCGATGCTCGTCACACAGGCGAGCCCGATGTCACGACCGATTCTCGGCAGGCTCGGCTTCCGCGAGCTGTGCGAGATCCGGATCCTGCTCGACGCGTTCGACCGTTAGCTTGCGACGGCGAAGCCGTCGCCCGCGATGCGGACTGCGGACTTGCCGTTGCGGCAGATCACCGCGCCGCTCACGAGCTTGCAGGACAGCGTACCGTGGCTCCAGCGGCGCAGCACGGGCGTCGACGCGTCCCACCATGGGAGGCGCTTGACCAGCTCCGCGCCGCCCTCGCCGCGCAGGCGCACGGACTGCTCGGACGCGAGCGTGGAGCAGACGATCGCCGGCCCCTCCGCCCGGCAGGCCGCACTGGCGTCCGGCGTGCGGAACGCGGCAGGCGCCGACGCGTGGCTCGCGTGAGCGATCAGGGCCGCCACGACGGCGGCAAGCAGGAGGACGGGAAGCACGCGCACGATGGTTCAACGCCCGGGTGGGCAGAATGGGTGCGTGCGGGTCTCTGCGAAGGCGGATTACGCCATCAGGGCGGCGGTCGAGCTGGCCGCGGCCGGCGACGGGCCGGTGAAGGGCGACCGGATCGCGCAGGCCCAGGAGATCCCCCCGAACTTCCTCGAGAACATCCTCGGCGACCTACGCAACGCGGGCCTCGTCGCCAGCCGGCGCGGGGCGGACGGCGGGTACTGGCTCGCGAAGCCCGCCGACGACGTGTCGCTCGCCGACGTGATCCGCGCCGTCGACGGGCCGCTCGCGAACGTGCGCGGCGTGCGCTCGGACCAGCTCGAGTACCAGGGCACGGCGGAGAAGCTCCGTGACGTCTGGGTCGCGGTTCGCGCGTCGCTCCGCGGGGTGCTCGAGACGGTGACGCTCGCCGACCTCGCCCGCGGCGAGCTACCGGCGTCGGTGGCCGCTCTCGCTGCGAACCCGGACGCGTGGGAGCCCCACTGACG
>CAZDEX010000098.1:3041-7518 GCA_964504405.1 uncultured Gaiellales bacterium
GTCTCGCGCGTCGGGCGCACGAACACGATCTGGCCCTTCTCGAGCTCGAGCGTCTCCGCCTGGTCGCGCGTCAGCTGCACGGCGAGCGGTTCGCCGTCATCGCGCTGCAGCTCGACGCGCACTTCGAAGCCGAGGTGGACGACCCGCTCGACCTGTGCCTCGCGGGTCGTCCCGTTCGGCTCGAGCACGAGCTCGAAGTCGTGCGGGCGCACCCAGACGTCCCCGAAGCGGTTCGCCTGGCCGACGAACGACATGACGAACTCGTTCGCGGGGGCGTCGTAGAGCTCGCGCGGGCCGGCGACCTGCTCGACGCGACCCTTGTTCATCACGACGACGCTGTCGGCGACCTCCATCGCCTCTTCCTGGTCGTGCGTCACGAACACCGTCGTGGTGTGCGTCTCCTCGTGCAGCCGCCGCAGCCAGATGCGCAGCTCCGCGCGCACGCGCGCGTCGAGCGCGCCGAACGGCTCGTCCAGGAGCAGCACCTTCGGTTCCGGAGCGAGCGCGCGCGCGAGCGCCATGCGCTGGCGCTGCCCGCCCGAGAGCTGCGCGGGGTAGCGGTCCCCGAAGCCCTGCAGCTGCACGAGGTCGAGCAAGTCGTCGACGCGCGCCCGCAGCTCCGCCTTGGGCCACTTCCGGATCGCCAGCCCGAACGCGACGTTGTCACGCACCGTCATGTGCTTGAAGGCCGCGTAGTGCTGGAACACGAACCCGACGCCGCGCTTCTGCGGGGTGAGCGGCGTCGCGTCCTCGCCGGCGAGCCGGATCGCGCCCGCGTCGGGCGTCTCGAGCCCCGCGACGATGCGCAGCAGGGTGGACTTGCCGGAGCCCGACGGGCCGAGCAGCGCGGTCAGGGAGCCGCCGTCGACGTCGAGCGACACGTCGTCGAGCGCCTGAAAGTCGCCGAAGCGCTTCGACACGTTCCGTACCTCGATCATTTCCGCTCCAGCGCCGGCGGAGCCGGCGCCTTCGCTACTTGAGAGACTTCGTCGAGCCTACGTCTCACCTGGTCTCCTCCTTGGGGCGAAGCAGTGTCATCGCGACGAGCACGACGACGGACATGACGGCGAGCACGAGGGAGATCCCATACGCGCCCGCCTGCTGGAAGTTCTCGTACGCGTCCTGCACGCGCAACGTGGCTGTCTCGGTCTTGCCCTCGATGTGGCCCGAGACGACGGCGACTGCGCCGTACTCACCGAGGCAGCGTGCGGTCGTCAGCACGACGCCGTAGATCACCGCCCAGCGGATCGACGGCAGCGTGATCCGCCAGAACGTCTGCCACCCGTTCGCGCCGAGTGTGTGGGCGGCCTGCTCCTGCTCGTCGCCGATCTCGCGCAACGTGGGGACGACCTCGCGCGCCACGAACGGGAGCGAGATGAAGACCGTCGCGATCACCATCGACGGGAACGCGAAGAGGATCTGGATGCCGTGGGCGGCGAACCAGCCGCCGAACCAGCCGGTGCGGCCGTAGAGCAGGAAGAGCGACAGGCCCACGACGACCGGCGAGATCGCGAGCGGCAGGTCGACGAGCGCGTTGACGAGGCCGGCGCCCCGGAAGCGCCGCCGCACGATCGCGAGCGCGCACACGATCCCGAAGACCGTGTTCAGCGGCACGGCGATCGCCGCGATCTCGATCGTGAGCACGAACGCGTGCACGGTGTTCGGCTCCTTCAGCGTGTCCCAGACGTTCCCGGCGCCGTGGTCGAACGCGCGCCAGAACACCATCGAGACCGGCCCGAGCAGGACGACGAGCAGGTAGCCGAGCGCCGCCGCGCGCAATGCGTACTTACGTCCGCTCATGCCTCGTCGCCAGGTAGCGGAGCCCGCCGATCGCGAGCAGCAGGCCGAAGGAGATCAGGAGCATCACCACTGCGACCGCGGCGGCGCCCGCCTGGTCGCCGCCCTGGATGTGCAGGAACACGTAGACGGACGCGACCTCGGTCTTGAACGGCTGGTTGCCGGCGATCAGGACGACCGCGCCGATCTCGCCGACCGCGCGCGCGAACGCGAGCGCGACGCCCGAGAGGACGCCGGGCAGGATGGCGGGGAGGACGATGCTCCGGAACACGCGGAGCTCGCTCGCACCGAGCGAACGGGCGGCCTCCTCCGACTCGAGGTCGAGCTCGAGCAGCACCGGCTGCACCGTTCGCACGACGAAAGGGAGCGTCACGAAGAGCAATGCGACGAAGATTCCCGTGCGTGTGAGCGAGACGTCGATCCCGACGGGGGACTTCGGCCCGTACAGCGCGAGCAGTGTCAGCCCCGCGACGATCGTCGGGAGCGCGAAAGGCAGGTCGATCACCGCGTTGACGAACGACCTCCCGCGGAACTCGTCGCGGACGAGCACCCACGCGATCACCGTGCCGAAGACCGCGTTCGTCAGTGAGACGAGCACGGCCAGGCCGAGCGTGAGCTTCAGTGCCGCGACCGACTCGGGCGACGAGGCGACGGACCAGAACGAGCCCACGCCGTTTGCGCGCGACGCCCACACGAGCGCCGCAATCGGCAACACCACCAGCACCGAGAGGTACGTGGTGGTGAAGCCGAGCGCGAGTGGGGTTCCGGGGGCGCGCCGCTTGCGCGGCGCAGGGATCGCGACGCTAGCCAGTGGTCGGACCTCCGATTGCGCGTTCGATCGCGGCCATGCGGCCCTTGTTCGGGTCGAACCAGACCTTGTTGGCGTTGCGCCAGCCGCCGAACTCCTTGTCGCCGATCCTGAAGATGCCGGGCCGTGCCGGGAACTTCGACGCGTACTTCTTCGCCGACGCGGGGTTGACGGGGCGGAAGCCGTACTGCGCGAACAGATCCTGCGCCGCCGGCTGCTTGACGAAGCGGATGAAACGGTTCGCCGCGTCCTTGTTCGAGCTGTTCTTGAGCACCGCGATGGGCAGCTCGATGAGCATCGTCTGGCGCGGGATGACGTACTGGATGTCCTGGCCGTTGAGCCGCGCGTTCAGCGCCTCGCTCTCGTAGGTGAGGAGGACGTCGCCCTTGCCCGCGAGGAACGTGTTCGTCGCGTTGCGCCCCGACGTGTCCTGCGACACGACGTGCCGGAACAGCTGCTGCACGTAGGCGGTCGCCTGCTTGTCGGTCTTCCCGAGGTGGCGCTGCGCGCCGTACGCGGCGAGGATGTTCCACTTCGCCGAGCCCGAGCTGAACGGGTTCGGGGTGATCACCTGCACGCCGGGCTTGATCAGGTCGGCCCAGCTCTTGATGTGCTTGGGATTGCCGTTGCGCACCGCGAACACGACGACGGTGTCCGCCGCGATGCCGTTGTAGGACTGGTGGCTCCAGTTCGCGTCGACGAGGCCTGCGTCGACGAGCAGGTTGACGTCGTCGCCCGTCGAGAGGAAGACGATGTCGGCCTTCAGGCCGTTCGCGACGGCCCGCGCCTGGTCGGTCGAGGCGCCGTAGGACTGGCTGATCGAGGCGTCCTTGCCGTCCTGGGTCTGCTGCCAGGCGGCGATGATCTTGCCCATCACGGCCTTGGGGGTCGAGTAGCCGACGAGCGAGAGGCTCGTGCCGGCGGCCGCGGCGGAGGCGGCGGCGAGCGCCGCCACGACGGCGGCGAGGAGGATCGTTTTCTGGACTTTGTTCAGAGGCATGGTGAACAAATACATAAGAAGACCTCATTCGTCAAATAAGAACCGTTCGGGTCGGTGCCGGTCACGCGGCCGGGAACGACGGCCGATGAGGGTCCGGCCGAGCGGCAGAAGTGATTCAAGACGGCTACCAGCGCGGCGAGCCGACCGCCTGCAACACCTTCAGCGCGGCGCTGTAACCGCGAAAGTCTTGCGCGAGCCGTCGCGCAGCACCTTGATCACCGTCCGCACCTGGTAGGCCGACGGCACGTCCGCGTAGAACGCGCCGTCCCGAAGCGTCGCCCAGACCGTGCCGTAGCGCGTCAGCTTGACGATGACGGCGCGCACGTTCGCTCCCGCCACACCGCCGATCCCGCGCGGCGAGACCGCGTAGCCGATCTCGTTGACCCGCAGGCGCGCGCGGCACGCGCGCGCCGTCCCGGCGCTCTCGGTGACGCGGTAACAGACGGAGCCGTTGGGCAGCTGCTGCACGGCGACGCGGGAGGGGCCGAACGCCACGGTGCGTGTCGTGACCGTCGCCTGCGCCGCTGCGACGCCCTGGGCCGGTGTGCCCAGTGCCCCGAGCACGGCGAAGAGGGCGGCGGCCACTCCTGTGGCGAGACCCCCGACTGCCAGCACACGGTTGCGGCTCCGGCGCATCCGGTTACGTGATGCCCCGGAGTTGCGTGCGGTGAAACGGGCGCGTAGCGTCGCCTCCATGGGCGCTTCACCGGGCCGGCGCGCGCTGGCCGAGGCGCTGCGGCACGTCGGTGTGCGCGAGTCCCCGCCGGGCTCGAATCGCACCATGTTCGGACGCTGGTTCGGCGTCGACGGTGTCCCCTGGTGCGCGATCTTCGCGTCGTACTGCTTCGACGTCGGCGCCGGGACCGTGCTGT
>CAZDEX010000099.1:0-5929 GCA_964504405.1 uncultured Gaiellales bacterium
CGCTTCACCGACTGACTTCGCCCTCGAAGTAGTCGACGGCGTCGTCGAGCCGGAAGATCTTGCCGGGAGGCCACGCACCGACCTTGTTCGAGTCCGGATAGACGCTCGTGCCGGGATGCGAGCGGTTCGACCAGATGGCGATGCGCGACGGCTCCCCACCGTTGTTCGTCACCTTGTGCGCGCCCTCTTCACCGGCGGGGCAGTACGCGCAGTCCCACGGCCCGAGCTCGTGCTCGCCCGCAGGCGTGCGCAGCGTCGGGCGCCCGGTGAGCACGATGATCCACTCCTCTTCTGCGCTCTCGTAGTGGTACGGGCACACGCTCTGGCCCGGCGGCATCTCGAAGACGTTGAAGGCGAGGAGCGCCCCGCCCAGCTCCGGGGCGAGCCGCTTGTAGTCGGTCCCGTACCCGGGCGGGTCGTCCTCGTCGCGCTGGAGCTCGAGGTCGAAGAGGTTCACGCCTCGCCGTCCCAGTACTCGACCTCGTTGCCGAGCCGGCCGCGGAACTGGAAGCCGGGCCCGCTCAGCTTGAACGTGCCGCTGTCCGGATAGACGCACGCGTCCCCGGTGTGCGAGACGCTCGACGGCATCGCGAAGCGCACCGTCGCGGCGCCGGCATTGCGCACGGCGTGCGCACCGTCTGCACCGATGGGAAAGCACGCGAGATCGCCTGCGCGCAGGACCTGATCGCCGCCGGGAGTGCGCAGCGTCAGCTCGCCGTCGATCACGAACAGCCACTCCTCCTCGTTCAACTCGAAGTGATACGGCCAGGCCGCCTGCCCGGGCTCGAGCTCGTACACGGTGAGACCGGTCAGCGACGCGCCGAGCTCGCGCGCGATGTGTCGCAGCGCGAAGCGGTGTCCCTCCGGCCCGTCCTCGCGCTCGGACAGCGCGAGGTTGCGCAGGTTGAAGACGCGCTCGCTCACGCAGCGAGCCCCGCGTACGCGACGTCGACGACCGTCGCGACCGCGTGCTCGACATCCGCCTCCTCCGACGGGAGCTGGCCCAGGACCCAACCCGTGAGGATCTCCTCGAGGGCGCCGTAGAGGACCCAGGCGGCGAGGCGCGGGTTGCACTCCGCGCGCACCTCGCCGCGCGCCTGCCCCGACTCGATCATCCGCTGCAGCGAGAGGAAGACGCCGCGTACGTCGTCGATCCTGCTGCCGAGGTCCGGGCTGCGCGCGACCTCGCGCACGAGCACCGCGACGACGTCCGGCCTGACGAGCCACGAGCCGAGGTAGATGCGAGCGAAGCGGCGCAGCTGCTCGTGCAGCGGCACGCCCGACCGCTCGATGCGCTCGGTGTCGGCGGCGAGCAGCTCCCACACCTCGCGGAAGATCGTCTCGAGCACCTCTTCCTTAGAACGGAAGTAGTGGTAGAGCAACCCGTGCGCGACGCCCGCGTCCTCGGCGATGTCACCGACGCGTGAGGCGTGGAACCCCTTCTCTGCGAAGACCCGCACCGCTGCATCGAGCAGCTCCCTGCGCCGGTCGATCGTCTGCTCGGCCACGTGAGCGCAGCATAATCGCGCGCATGGACCCGCTCGCGGGCGTCACCGTGGCCGATCTCACGCGCTACCTGCCGGGGCCTTTCGCGAGCCGTGAGCTGCAGCGACTCGGCGCATGCGTCGTGAAGATCGAGCCGCCCGACGGGGATCCCGTCGCGAGCACGAACCCCGATGCGTATCGCGCGCTCAATGCCGGCAAGGAGATCCTGCGCTGGGACGCGCGCAGTGAGCAGCCGCCCGACGCACTGCTCTCGGCGGACGTCGTGCTCGAAGGCTTTCGTCCCGGCGTCTGGGAGCGGCTCGGCGTGTCACTCCCCGAGTCGGCGATCCTCTGCTCGATTACCGGGTTCGGCGTCGACGGCCCGCGCGCGCTCGACGCAGGGCACGACCTGAACTACCTCGGCTACGCGGGCGCGCTCGCCGACACGGCTCCGGCGCTCCCACCGGTTCAGATCGCAGACATCGGGGCAGGAGGGCAGGCCGCCGTGATCGAGGTGCTCGCAGCGCTTCTCGAACGCGAACGCACCGGCCGCGGCGCGCGCATCGTCGTGTCGATGACGGACGGCTCACATCGTTTCGTCGCGCACAGGCTCACCGGCGAGCCTGTCCCCCGCCTGCTGACCGGCGGCGCAGCGTGCTACGCGATGTACGAGACCGCCGACGGACGGCACCTGACAGTGGCCGCCCTCGAACCGAAGTTCTGGCGTAACCTCTGCGGCCTGCTCGGCCGGCCCGATCTGCTGGACCGCGCGTTCGAGCCGGAGCTGCCCGAGCTCGCAGCCCTTTTCCGCTCGCGCACGCAACGCGAGTGGCTCGACCTGCTCGAAGGCCACGACACGTGCGTCGGCCCGGTACTGACGCTCGCAGAGGCGGCAGCCGAGCTCGGATGAACGCGCGGCACGCGGACCAGCCGGCGTGGTCGCCGAACGGCGTCCCGAGCGGGACCTACGTGCTGATGCACCGCGCGAGCCCATCGATGCCGCTGCGCGAGCTGCGCTACGACAAGGACGCAACGTGGGTGCGGATCCGCTTCACCGGCGGAGCGGCTACCCGACGGTGCGCGTGCTGCGCAGCTGCCCGGCAACCGTCAGCTGCTGAAGCCGACCCTGCGCGTGCCACGCGCCGAGCGCTGCGACGAACACCGCGCCGGTCGCCATCAGGAGCGCCTGCGCTGCGATGCCGAACGCAAGGGCTTCCTCGGCGTGGATGCCCGACGCGACGAGGATCGCCGCACCCGCACCCGCCTGCATCGCAGCGCCGGCCGGAGCGATCGGCAGCACCGCCGACGCGGAGGCCGCACAGACGAACGCGAGTGCGAGCGCGAAGTCGGTTCCGAAGCCGAGCGCCGCGAGGAGAACGAACACCGCGAGCGTTCGCAGCGTCCAGGAGAGCGCGACCGCGGCCCAGGCGTAGACCGCCTCGCGCGGCGGCGTCGAGTTCTCGCCGACCCACCTCCCGAGCCGGAATCGCGCGAACGCGCGCAGCGAGGCGAGCCGCGGCAGCGTAGCGACGACCGCAGCCGCGAGCACACCTGCGGCGGCGACGACGATCAGCCCCGCGTGCATCCAGCCGCGGACGTGCGCGACGGCGAGCGCGACCGACGCGAGCGGCGTGAGCGCCGCGCTGTCGAGCAGGCCGAGCAGGAAGATCGAGAGGACGACCGCACCGAAGCTCGCCCGTCGCCGGCGGCAACGGCGAACGACAGCGACCCGAATGACCTCGTCGCACCGTCCCGGCAACGCGATCCCGCCGACCGATGCGGCGCCGCCTGCGGCCGCAAGCGTCAGCACTGCGGGCCGCTGCTCCTGGCGGAACAGCCGCTGCCACCCCCATGCCTTGATCATGTACGCCGCCAGCATCACGACGCACGCGACGCCGACGAGCCAGAAGTTGGCGTGGTGAAGAGGCCAGCCCGTGTCCCGGAAATGCCGCGCCACGAGCGCTGCCACGCCGACGGCGACCAGGACGAACAGGATGTTGAGGAGCTTCTTCGGAGAGGGCATGCTGCCGAGGTCATCGGCATACGGGCCCTCACCTTGAAGCGGTTCCGTCCTCGGTCGGGGGGAGGAGCCGCTGGGAGACGTTCCCGAGCGCCTGGGTGAGCTCGCTCGGGATCACCCAGACCTTGTTCGCGTCCCCCTGGGCGATCTGGGGCAGCACCTGGAGGTACTGGTAGGCGAGGAGCTGCGGGTCCGGGTCTCCGTCGTGAATCGCCTTGAAAACGGTCTCGATCGCCTTCGACTGGCCCTCCGCCGAGAGGATCGCCGCCTGCTTCTGGCCCTCCGCCTTCAGGATCGCCGACTGCTTCTCGCCCTCCGCCTGAAGGATCGCCGCCTGCTTGACGCCCTCGGCCTGGAGGATCGCCGCGCGCTTCTCACGGTCGGCGCGCATCTGCTTCTCCATCGTGTCCTTGATCGAGGGCGGCGGGTCGACGGCCTTGAGCTCGACGCGGTGGACGCGGATCCCCCACTTGCCCGTCGCCTCGTCGAGGATGCCGCGGAGCTGGTCGTTGATCGAGTCGCGCGAGGTGAGCGTCTGCTCGAGCGTCATCCCGCCGATCACGTTGCGGAGCGTCGTGACGGTGAGCATGTCGATCGCGTCGACCGGGTTCGCGATCTCGTACGTCGCGGCTTTCGGATCCGTGATCTGGAAGTAGATGACCGAGTCGATGTTCACGACGAGGTTGTCCTGCGTGATCACCGGCTGCGGGTCGAACGACATCACCTGCTCGCGCAGATCGAGCAGCGGGCGGACGCGGTCGATGAACGGGATCACGAGCGTCAGTCCCGGGGTGAGCGTGCGCGAGTAGCGGCCGAGCCGCTCCACGACGCCGGCCCGCGCCTGCGGGATCACGCGCACCGTGCGCGCGAGCAGCACGAGAACGAAGAGCACGATCACACCGAGCACGATCAACGCTGCCATGTGGACTCCTTATTCGGCCACGAGGGCGGTGGCGCCCTCGATCTGGATGACGTCGACGCTCGCGCCCTCGGGCAGCACCTGGCCGTCCAGGTACGCGCGCGCCGACCACTCTTCTCCGCCGATGCGCACGCGACCGCCGTGCGCATCGACCTTCTTCGTGACGAGCGCCTTGCGTCCGACGAGCGCGTCGGTTCCCGTCCGCGAGATCGCAGGCATGCGCACGTGCCTGCGCGCGATCGGGCGCAGCACGAGAAGCGAGGCGAGGGAGCCGACGATGAACACGATCATCGACCCGACGGCACCGGCGCCGAGCAGCGAGGCGAGCGCGGCGGCTCCCGCGGCGAGTGCGACGGGCCCGAGGAAGAACAGCCCGGGCGTCAGCACCTCGCCCACAGCCAGCGCAATCGCCACGACGACCCACACCAGCCAGCCCACGGCCACCAACGATAGTCGTTCAGCGCGTCAAGCCGAGCGCCGCGGGCAGCCCGCGCAGGTCGTCGAGGCGCTCGCGGTCCTGAAAGCGGCCTTCACGGTCGACGAGCACCGCCTCCATGCCGACGGCGTGCGCGCCCTCGATGTCGTCCTCGACGGTGTCGCCGACCATCACCGCCTCGTCGGGGGCGACGTCGAGGAGCTCGAGCATGCGGCGGAAGATCGTCTCGTGCGGCTTCGTCTTGCCGTGCGCTCCCGAAGTGAGCACCGCGTCCACGACGAGACAGTGATGCGCGACGAACTCGTCGAGGTCGCGCGCGCTGTTCGAGAGCAGCCCGATCTTCAGCCCGCGCTCGCGCAGCGCGTCGAGCGTCGGCAGCACGTCGTCGTACAGCTCGAAGTGATGTGCGTGCACCCACGCGCCCTCCATCTCGACGGCGGCGCCGTACGTGTCGCCGACACCGCCCATGCCCTCGATGATCCGCTGCGTGAACAGCACCCAGATCTCCTCGTCGTGGTCGAGCTCGGGGTGCCGCTCGAGCGCCGCGAATGCCTCGCGGCGGGCGTCGTCGTAGCGTTCGGGATCGAGCGTCAGCCCGTAGCGCTCGCCCAGCCTGCGGTAGCCCTCGGGGCCGAGGTCGGGCCCCGGGCGCGCGAGCGTGTAGTCGACGTCGAAGATGACGGCTTTCAGCACGGCGCCGACGATAGCCTCGGACGGTGACGAGTCGCCCAGGCACGCTCGCCGCGTTCTCGAGCCGGGACTTCCGGCTGCTCTGGAGCGGGCAGGTGATCTCCTTCGTCGGCGACGCGGCGTTCGTCGTCGCGCTCGGCTGGCGCGTGACCGAGCTGACGGGCAAGGCGAGCTCCCTCGGGTTCGTGCTCGCGCTGCAGTCCCTCGCGATGCTCACAACGCTCCTCTGGGGCGGCGTGCTCGCCGACCGCTACTCGCGCCGGCTGCTGATGATCGGCTCCGACCTCGCGCGCGCCATCGTGATGGGTGCGTTCCTCGCCCTCGAGCTGAGTGGGCACATGAGCCTGACGGCGATCCTCGTGCTCGCCGTGCTCTTCGG
>CAZDEX010000099.1:6029-7499 GCA_964504405.1 uncultured Gaiellales bacterium
CGGCATGCGCGAGGAGCTCGCTGAGGGTTTCCGCTACGTCGTGAGCGTGCCGTGGATCTGGACCGGCATCGCCGCGGCGATGGTGATCCTGATGGTCGCGATGTCGCCCTACACCGCCCTGCTGCCGCGCGTCGTGCAGACGCACTACCACCGTGGCGTCGGCTCCTACGGCCTGCTCTTCAGCGCGATGGCCGGCGGGATGGTGGTGGGCTCGCTCCTCTGGGCGCGGCGGGCTCCGCGACGATGGCGCGTCGCGATCTGCTTCGGCGCGTTCGGGATCAACGAGATCGGGATCGTCGTGCTCGCGCTCTCGCCGTGGTACGCGCTCGCCGTCGTCGCCGCGGTCTGGCGCGGGTTCTGGATCGGAATCGGCGTCTCGTCGTGGATGACGTTGATCACCGAGCTCGTGCCGCACAACCTCCTCTCGCGCGTCCTGAGCTTCGACTACTTCGGGTCATTCGGGCTGACGCCTGTCGGTTTCGTGCTGGCAGGGGCGCTCGCGACGGTCGTCGCGCCTACGACGGTGCTCGCCGTCGGCGGGGCGGTCGGAACAATCCTCTGGTTCGTTCCGTTGATCTGGCGCAGAGTGAGACTCGCGGCGTGACCGATCCATTTCAGCTGTTGCGCGACGCGAAGACGATCGCCGTCGTCGGCGCGTCGCCCTCGCCCCAGCGCGAGAGCCATGGCGTGATGCGCTACCTGCTCGCACAGGGCTACGACTGCATCCCGGTGCGACCCGACTGCGAGCACGTGCTCGGGATCCCGTGCGTGCCGACGCTCCTCGAGGTCGATCGGCCGATCGACCTCGTCGACGTCTTCCGCCGCCCCGAATTCTGCGCGGCGCACGCTCGCGAGGCGGTCGACGCCGGCGCGCAGGCGCTGTGGCTCCAGCTCGGAATCGTCTCGCCCGAAGCACGTGTGATCGCGGAGGCGGCGGGCATCCCGTACGTCGAGAACGCTTGCACCGCCGTCGTGCACGCACGCGGCCTGCGGGCCTGAGCAGGGAGGGACGTCACGGCGCTCCCCGCGAACGCCGGCAGGGAACGAGGCCGCAGAGGCCTGAGACGCGCGAAGGGCGGGCCGACAGGCCCGCCCTTCGCACTTCATCGGGGTGCGGAGATTTGAACTCCGGACCTCTCCGACCCGAACGGAGCGCGCTACCAGGCTGCGCCACACCCCGAGACGCCCGACAGGTTAGCGCGCGCGTCTCAGCCTGGCCGGACGGGGAGTATCCGGGCCCGCGCCCGCGCGCCATCATCGAGTGACCTACCGTCGCCGAAAGGGGTCGACCGATGCGGCTCGTGAAATTGATCGCCGTCAGCTCGTTGTTCGCACTCAGTCTCGTCTCGACCGCGCAGGCAGCACGCCCCGCGGCGCACGTCGTCGGCCTCGTGAACACGTGCGCGCCGTGGGACGTGCAGTCGCCGTCGTGCGCCCTCGGCATCGCGGCGCGTCTCGACGTGAAGGGCG
>CAZDEX010000100.1:0-7372 GCA_964504405.1 uncultured Gaiellales bacterium
CGCACGCTTGAAGGTGATCGGCTTCCTGCGCACGGGGGCCGGCGTCCACGGGCTCTATCCGAGCCGCAACTCGCGCTTCCTCTACGCGACGAACCGCGGCGAAGGATCGGTCAGCGTGATCAGCTTCCGCACGCGCAAGGTCGTGAAGAAGTGGCAGATCCCCGGCGGCGGCAGCCCCGACATGGGCGGCGTCTCGGTGGACGGCAAGGTGCTGTGGGTCTCCGGCCGGTACAGCGGCGTCGTCTACGCGATCTCGACCGTCGACGGCCGGCTGCTTGCTCGGATCCCCGTCGGCAGCGGCCCGCACGGCGTGTGCGTCTGGCCGCAGCCCGGGCGCTACTCGCTCGGGCACACCGGGATCTTGCGTTAGGACGAGACGCGCTCGGAGAGCTCGCGCGAGCGCTCCGTCGCGGCGTTGATCGCGTTCAGGAACGCGGCGCGCACGCCTGACCGTTCCAGCTCGCGAATCGCGCGCGTCGTGGTGCCGCCCGGCGACGTGACGTTCTCCCGCAGCTCGACGGGGTGAATGCCCTCGTCCCGCAAGAGGAGCGCGCTCCCGAACATCGTCTGCACGACGAGCCGTGTCGAGACCTCGCGGGACAGGCCGAGCAGCAGGCCGGCCTCGATCATCGCCTCGGCGAGCAGCGCGAAGTACGCGGGGCCCGAGCCCGAGAGTGCGGTCACCGCGTCCATGTCCGCCTCCGCGACGCGGACGACGGCGCCAAGGTGCCCGAGTGCGTCCTCGGCGAGCGCGAGATCCTCCTCGGCCGCATGCGCACCCGCACAGATGCCCGCGATCCCTTCGTGCACGAGCGCCGGCGCGTTCGGCATCGCGCGCACGACGCGCGCGCCGTCGGGAAGGTGCGCCTCGATCGATGCCGTTGTTACACCCGCGGCGACCGAGAGCACCGTCTGCGAGGGCTGCAGCGCGGGCGCGATCTCCTCGAGCACCGCCTCCATGTCCTGGGGCTTCACGGCGACGATCACCAGTGCCGCGCCCTGAACCGCGTCGCCGTTCGACGTGGTCGCGGTCACGCCGTACTTCTCGCGCAGCTCGGCGAGGTGATCCTCGCCGCGTGCGGTGACCGCGAGCTCGTCGGGCGTCCGCCAGCCGGAGCTGAGGAACCCGCGCACGAGCGAGCCGCCAAGACGGCCGGCGCCGAGGATCGCGATGCGACTGCTCATGCGTCCACTGTAGTGCGAAGCTCGACGGCATCGCCGACGGCGACACGGCCAGGCGTCTCAACCCAGCAGTCGAGCGCGACCGTACCGCCGAACTCGCGCACGACCCGCAGGAGCACCGGCGGCAGGACGTCGTACCGCTGGCCGTGATCCTCGCCCTCGAAGCGCACGAGCTCGACGGCCGCGGTGGTCGCGGCACGCACGCGCGCCCGCACCCCCGGCGCGCTCCACGAGTCCCCGTCGACGAGGGGCCCGCCGTCCGGGGGCAAGCGTCCCCTGGAAGCCGAGGAGGCCCGGCCGGTAGCGCGAGGTAACGACGCGACCGCTCGCCTCGCGCACGTGCACGAGCCGGTCGCCGACCACGCCGTCAACCCCCACGTCGACTGACGTGAGCGGCTCGCCGCGCATGGATTTGACCGGGTAGCGCCAGAGCTCTGCGACGTGCATGAGGGGTCAACCGCTGGAACTGCCGCAGCTATTCCCCCGGTCGGGGTAGAACGTCGTGGTGAAGGACGTCCTCCTCGTTCTCTCCTCGTTCCTCGCCAGCGCCGTGGAGATGGTCGAAGCGCTCACGATCGTGCTGGCCGCCGGAATCGCCCGTGGGTGGCGGTCGGCGCTGATCGGCGCAGGCGCCGCCGCGGTCGCGCTCGCAATCGTGGTTGCCGCGCTCGGGCCCGCGCTGACGGTGATCCCACTCAACGCGCTCCGGCTCGTCGTCGGAGGACTGCTCCTCGTGTTCGGCCTTCAGTGGCTGCGCAAGGCGATCCTGCGCGCGAGCGGGTTCAAGGCGCTGCACGACGAGGACGAGATCTTCGCGCGCGAGCTGCGCGAGGCGGAGACTGCGCCGCGCAAGGAGCGCGCCGGCGTCGACTGGTACGGATTCACACTTTCGTTCAAGGGCGTGTTCCTCGAGGGGCTCGAGGTGGCGTTCATCGTGCTCACGTTCGGGAGCACGAACAAGAACATCCCGCTCGCGGCCGTCGGCGCAGTCGTCGCGCTCGCCCTCGTCGCGGTCGTCGGCGTGCTCGCGAAGGCGCCGCTCGCGCGCGTGCCGGAGAACACGCTCAAGTTCGCGGTCGGGATCATGCTCACGACCTTCGGCATCTTCTGGGGCGCCGAAGGGGCCGGCGCGCACTGGCCGGGGCAGGACGCAGCGATCTTCGGCGTGCTCGCGTTCACCATCGCCTGGTCCGCGCTGCTGGTCGCCGTGCTGAAGCGGCGGCGCACGCAGGTGGCGGTCGCGTGAGACGCATCGCCGCGTTCGGCCGTTTCTGGTGGGACTTCATCGTCGGTGACGACTGGGCCGCCGCGGCAGGCGTCGTGACCGGGCTGGGCCTGACCGCAGCCCTCGATGCATGGTGGGTGCTGCCGATCGCGGTGGCGGTCGTGCTGACGCTCTCGCTCGTCCGCGCCGCGCGCGCCTGATTCTTCGGCTACGCACAAGTCCTTCTTAGGTCCGGGAGCGACACTCGCCCCATGACCCCATCCAGGAACAGACAAGTCGCAGTGGTCGCCGCCGGAACCGTCGCCACGGTGGCCGCGGGCGCGGCGTTTGCGGCCACGAAGCTCCACGGCTCGCGCACGGCGACGACCGCTCCCGCCCTGACTCTCGGCAAGGTGTACGCGGCCTCGAGGAGCAGCGCCCGGCCGCGCTTCGACGGTGACCATCACCGCTTCGGCGACCCGGGCCGCAGCGGCGAGGAGCTCGCAGCCGCCGCCACGTACCTCGGCACGACCCCGGCCGCTCTGATCACCGAGCTGCAGGCCGGCAAGACGCTCGCGCAGGTTGCCGACGCAACGAGCGGGAAGTCGGCTTCGGGCCTCGTCGACGCACTCGTCGCCGCCGAGAAGAGGGAGCTCGATGCGGCCGTCACGGCGGGGCGCATCACCCAGGCACAGGAGGACCAGATCGTCCCGATGCTGAAGGCACGGTTCGCGGACCTCGTGAACCACACGCGGCCCGATCACGGTCCCGGTCCGGGCCTCGGTCACGGCCACGGCGCCGACGACCTCGCCGCCGCCGCGACGTACCTCGGGCTGACGCCGGACGCACTCGACGCGCAGCTGCAGACGGGCAAGACGCTCGCGCAGGTCGCCGACGCGACGAGCGGCAAGTCCGCCGCCGGTCTCGTCGACGCGCTGGTCGCCCACGAGACGGCCGAGCTCGACGCCGCGCTGAAGGCCGGCGAGATCACGCAGGCCCAGCACGACCAGCTGGTCGCCGGGCTGAAGGCGCGCGTCGCCGAGATGGCGAACGGCACGCGCCCGCCGGGCCCGCCGCCGTGGTTCGGGCAACCCGGCGCACCGCAGAACGCGCCGCGCATCTAGCCAGAGCTCAGGGCCCGCCGCGCTACCCTTCGGCGCGTGCGGGCCCTTCTGGCGCTCCTCGTCCTCGCGTCCGTCGCGCCCGCAACGCCCGCGATCGTGTCGAAGCCGATTCCGTTCGGCGCACAGCGGCGAGCGGAGATGACGCAGTACGCGACGCGGCATTACGGACTGCACACGTGGCGGCTAGTGCATCCGCGCGTGATCGTCGAGCACTACACCGGGAACGACTCCTTCAGCGCGACGTGGAACACCTTCGCAAGCGACGCGCCCGATCCGGAGCTGCACGAGCAACCCGGGACGTGCGCCCACTTCGTGATCGATCGCGACGGCACGATCTACCAGCTGGTCCCGCTGAGCACGATGTGCCGGCATACCGTCGGGCTCAACTGGACGGCGATCGGCATCGAGCACGTGGGCACGAGTGACAGCTCGATCCTGCGGAGCCCGGAGCAGATGGCGGCGTCGCTACGCCTCACGCTCTGGCTGATGCACCGCTTCGGCATCTCACTGCCGAACGTGATCGGCCACAACGAGAGCCTCACCAGTCCGTATCACCGTGAGCGCTATGCGCCCTGGCGCTGCCAGACACACGGCGACTGGACGCACGCCGACATGCAGGTCTACCGCGCGCGGCTCGCTGCGCTTGCGCGCAGCGAGCACGTCGCGGTTTTGCGGGCCGGCGGTCCGGTCGCGTCTAGCTGCTGAAGTCGTGCAGCGGCTTGCCGGTCTCGAGCAGTGTCTTGAGGCCGCTCAGCACCATCATCCAGCCCTGGCCGTAGACGCTCGCGGCCGTCTTCGGCGCACCCTCGAGCCGGTCGTGGACGACGGTGAGCAGCGAGTAGCCGCCGTCCTGCGGCTCGATCTCCCACGTCACGCGGCTCGTTCCTCCGCCGCCATGTCGGGGTCGTACTGCGACCGCCACTCGTGCACCAGCTTGCGCGGCGGGTCTGCCTCGACGACCGCCTCGTCGCCCCAGAGGCTGCCGTCGGGCCCGTGCGAGATGCGACGCCCGTCGGCGATCTCGATCCGTGCGCCGTAGAAGTACTTCATCGTGAAGTCGGGCTGCGTGATCGCATCCCAGAGACCGCCTGCGGTGCCGCGTTGATGAACACCTGGTACACCTGGACGGTCGTCTGCGTTTGCTCGATCGTGCTCATGCCGTTTCCTCCAGCTCGTTCTTGAGGTCGAGAAGCGCCGAGACCTGACGCTCCGTGTACTTGTCGATCCAGCGGTCGTGGATCTGCCGGATCGGCACCGCGTTCAGGAAGTGCAGCTTCTCGCGCCCCTGCTTCCGGGTGACGACGAGCCCCGCCTCCTCGAGGACGCGCAGGTGCTTCATCACACCGAAGCGCGTCATCTCGAGCTCGCCGTCGAGCTCCGTCAGCGTGCGACCGTCACGCTCGAAGAGGCGGTCGAGAAGCAGGCGCCGGCTCGGATCCGCCAGCGCCTTGAAGGCCAGGTCGTCGTCCACGCCCGGATCATAGGTGACCGTATGGTCACATGTCAACGATCGAGTGCTCTGGCGTGCTCGGGCAGCCCTTCCGCCTCGGCGAGCGCGTCGACGGTCGGCTTGATGCGGCGCATTCCGTCCTCGGTCAGGCGCTGGACGGTCACCGGCTTGAGGAAGGTCTCGAGCCCGAGGCCGCCGACCGACCGCGCCCAGCCGTTCGTCGGCAGGACGTGGTTGCCACCGGTCGCGTAGTCGCCGGCGGGGACGGGCGACCAGCGGCCGACGAACACGGAGCCGGCGTTCCGCACCTGGTCCGCGTATCGCTCGGCGTCGCCGAGCAGCACGAGGTGCTCCGGCGCGATCGCCTCCGCCTCTTCGAGCGTGTCGACGGACGTGCACACCGCGTCGTGTCCGTGCTCGCGCTGCGCGGCGAGCTCGAGCTCGACGATGCGCTTGTCCGCGTCGGTGCCGCCGAGCACGACGACCTCCGACGGGCCGCCCGGCAGGTCGATCGGCACGTCCCGCGAGACCTCGAGCTTCGCGTCGTTCACGTACTGGTTGCCGGGGCCGACGATCTTGTCGACGCGCTCGACGTACGCGAGCCAGCCGATCGCCTGCGGCCCGCCGAGCGCCCACACCTCCTCGACGCCGAGGAGCCCCGCGGCGGCTGCGATGCGGCCCGCGCCTGCCGGCGGCGTGCAGACGACGATCCGGCGCACCCCCGCCGCCTGCGCGGGGACCACGGTCATGACGAGCGTCGAGAGGAGGTTGCGCGGCACGTAGACGCCGACGGTGTCCAGCGGCACCCACCGCCGCTGCAGCGTCACCCCGGGCTCGACCTCGAGCTCGATGTCGCGCGGCCGCTGCGCCTCGTGCCACCGCCGCACGCGGTCCGCGAGGTCGAGCAGCGCCTCGGTCGGCAGGCCGTCGTCGTCGACCACCGCCCGCACCGGCTCCGCGCCGTCGAGCTGGAGCGCGTACTCCCGCACGGCGTCCATGCCGCGCTCCTTGATCTCGGAGACGATGCTCATGGCACGAGCGTAACCATCGCTCGGCGAAGAGGAGTGCGGCGCGGGCCTCCCAGCCGCCTTGGGGGTGTGGATCATTTGTTGCAGTCTCGTCACGTCGTTTGGCGAAGCGACGTGCGCTGCGGCCTCGTGTCCGCCCCAGGCTGTAGATCATTTGTTGCACTCTCGTAACGTCGTTTGGCGACGAGACCTGGCTCACCGGCCCGTGGCCGAAAGAGCTACTCGCCGGCGACGTCGCGGCGCACGAAGACCAGGTAACCCGCGAACAGCGGAGCGGCGACGTAGAGCGCGCACACCCACAGGGCGCGGACGACCGGCGTCCAGTCGGCCGGCGTGCGCAGGAAGCCGTGCCACGCCTGGAACTGCTCGCCGAGCAGATAGGGGCGAATGGGCTCCGTGCCCGGCAGCACGCCGAGGAGCTGCATGAAGAGCGCCCACATCAGCGTGCCGACGACGGCCGCCGCGCTGTTGCGCGTCACGGTCGAGAGGAACAGGCCGAACGCCGCGATCGCGGCCATCGGCCACGCGTAGATCGCGAGGCTCGCCGCGAGCAGGCCGAGCGCGTGGCCCGCGCTCACCGTCGTCCCCGAGAGCGACGTGAGCGGATTGAAGCCCCACTCGATGCTCGCCGCGACGACACCGACGGCCCCCATCGCGATGATCACGACGGCCGTGTACGTGAACGCGGCGAGCACCTTCGCCGCGTAGATCTGCCCGCGGTTGCGCGAGCGCGTGAGGATCGTCTTCAGCGTCCCGTTGTGGCTCTCGGACGCGACGATGTCACCCGCGACGAGCGCGGTGATCAGCGGGAACGCCCAGATCGACATGAAGAACAGGACGACGAACGGCAGCGCGAGCCCTGTCTGCCGGATGTAGCGGCCGAGCGGGATGTCGTTCGGGCCGCCCGTCTTCAGGATCAGCACGACTGTGAAGATCAGCGGCACCGCCATCGCGACGCCGAGGCCGAGGTACGTCCGCTTCTGCGCGAGCAGCTTCAGCACCTCCCACTTGTAGACCCGCCCCATCAGACTCGCTCCAGCGCCGGCAAAGCCGGGACCTGCGCTACGTGTGAGGCTCCATCGAGCCTACGCCTCATGCCGCCTCTTCTTCCGTCATGCCGAGGAAGAGCTCCTCGAGCGTGGCCGTCTGCGGTACGAGCGCCGAGATGGCGACGCCGGCGCGGCCGAGCGCGACGCTCACCGCCTCCACCACACGGGGCTCCGCCTGAAACCGCACCTCGCCGTCGACGAGACGCGCGCCGTCGACGCCGTGCGCGAGCAGCGTTGCGAGCGCGCGCTGCGGGTCGCTCGCGCGCAACGCATAGCCGCCGCCCGCGCTCTCGAGCAGCTCCGAAAGCAAGCCCTCGTAGATGATCCGCCCCTTG
>CAZDEX010000101.1:0-7359 GCA_964504405.1 uncultured Gaiellales bacterium
CTCGTGGTAGAACCGCGGGGGGCGCCCGCGCGCGCGAAGAACATGTTCGCGCTCGGGCTCATGTCGTGGTTGTACGGGCGCTCGACCGAGGTGACGCTCAACTACCTGCGCACGAAATTCGCGAAGCGGCCGGAGATCGCGGAGGCGAACATCAAGGCGTTCAACACCGGCTACGCGTTCGGCGAGACGTCGGAGGCATTCGCCGTGCAGTACGAGGTGAAGCCCGCGCAGCTGCCGCCGGGCCTGTACCGCCAGGTCACCGGCAACACGGCGCTCTCGTGGGGCCTCGTCGCTGCGTCGAAGCTCTCGGGCCTCGACCTCTTTCTCGGCGCGTACCCGATCACGCCGGCGTCGTCGATCCTCGAGGAGCTCGCGAAGCACAAGGCGTTCGGCGTGCGCACGTTCCAGGCCGAAGACGAGATCGCCGCGGTCGGCGCAGCGCTCGGTGCAGCGTTCGGCGGCGCGCTCGGCGTGACGACGTCGGCCGGCCCGGGCGTCGTGCTGAAGTCGGAGACCGTCGGTCTCGGTGTCGCACTCGAGCTGCCGCTCCTGATCGTCGACGTGATGCGCGCCGGCCCTTCGACGGGCATGCCGACGAAGCCGGAGCAGGGCGACCTCTTGATGGTGCTGTTCGGCCGCAACTCGGAGTCGCCGGTCCCTGTGCTCGCGTGCGCGACGCCGGGCGATTGTTTCTACGCAGCGATCGAAGCGGCCCGCATCGCGGTCACCTACCGCACGCCGGTGTACCTGCTGTCGGACGCGTACCTCGCAAACGGCGCGGAGCCGTGGCTCGTCCCGAACATCGAGGAGCTGCCGAAGATCGACGTCGAGTTCGCGCACGCGAACGGCGAGACGTTCCAGCCGTATGCCCGCGATCCCGAGACGCTGGCGCGGCCGTGGGCGATCCCTGGCACGCCTGGGCTGGAGCATCGGATCGGCGGACTCGAGAAGGCGAACGTCACGGGCGCGATCTCCTACGACCCGGACAACCACGATCTCATGACGCAGCTGCGCGCGCAGAAGGTTGCGGGGATCAAGGTGCCCGACCAGGAAGTCGACCATCAGGAGGGCGCGGATGTGCTCGTGCTCTCGTGGGGCGGCACGTACGGCCCGGTGCACGCGGGCGTGCGGCGCGTGCGTGCGGAGGGCGGCAAGGTCGCTCATGCGCATCTGCGCTGGCTGAACCCGTTCCCGGCGAATCTCGGCGACGTGTTGAAGTCCTATGACCGCGTCCTGATCCCGGAGATGAACCTCGGCCAGTTGCTGCAGCTCGTGCGCGCGAAGTACCTGGTCGACGCGGTCGGCTACAACCGCGTGACCGGCAAGCCGTTCAAGGCGGGGGAGATCCACGATGCGATCGAGGCAGTGCGGTGACGGGTCATTCTGATTCGGCGCAGCCGAACCAGAATGAAGGGTTCAGGGGATCGAGATGACAAGCGAACTAAAACTCACGGCGAAAGACTTCAAGAGCGACCAGGAGGTCCGCTGGTGCCCGGGCTGCGGCGACTACGCGATCCTCGCTGCGGTGCAGAGCTTCATGCCCGACCTCGGGCTCGAGCGCGAGAAGATCGTGTTCGTGTCGGGGATCGGCTGCGCGGCGCGCTTCCCGTACTACATGCAGACCTACGGCATGCACAGCATTCACGGTCGCGCGCCCGCGATCGCGACCGGCCTGGCGGTTTCGCGGCCCGATCTCTCGGTGTGGGTCGTGTCAGGCGACGGTGACGCGCTTTCGATCGGCGGCAACCATCTCATTCATGCGCTGCGCCGCAACGTGAACATCAAGATTCTGATGCTGAACAACCAGATCTACGGCCTGACGAAGGGCCAGTACTCGCCGACGAGCGAGCAGGGCAAGGTCACGGGCTCGACGCCGATGGGCAGCGTCGACTATCCATTCAATCCGCTCTCGGTTGCGCTCGGCGCGGAAGCGACGTTCGTCGCGCGCGCAATCGACACCGACAAGCCGGGCCTCACGGAGGTCCTGCGCCGCGCCGCGCAACACAAGGGCACCGCATTCGTCGAGATCTTCCAGAACTGCAATATCTACAACGACGGCGCGTTCGACTTCGTCCGTGACGAGAAGGAGAATCGCCTGTATCTCAAGCACGGCGAACCAGCCGGCGACACGGGGATCACGCACGACGAGACCGACTTCGCCACCGCATTCGCCCTCTCGCGCGTCACGTACGCGACCCACGGCGTCGTCCCGGTCGGCGTGTTCAGGGACGTGCAGCGCGACAGCTACGACGAGCTCGTGTCAGCTCAGCTGGCAAACGCCAAGGGCGACGGCGATCTGCAGGCGCTGGTCGGCTCGGGCGACACCTGGTCGATCGCCTAACGGCGTAACAGAAGGCACTTCCAGTCTTAGGTGATTGTCATGTTGGCGTCAGCCTTGCCTGATTAGATTTGATGGGCGCAGGCTGCGGCGCGGGCTGCGGCCGCGGCGTTCCCCCTGGTGCCGATGCCGCTGTTTTCCCGACCGATCGATAGACGACGCGAGGTGCCGCTCGGCCTGATCGTCGTGTGGGCGGCGATCTGGACATTTCCTCATCTCTCGCGGAATGCCGTCTCCTGGCGGTTCTTCGACCTTGCCGCGCGCTCGCTGTGGAGCGGGAGCCGTGAGGGTGGGTTGCACGTCTACGCGGCGCACCCTGCGCTGCAGTTCGGACCCGTGTCGATGCTTGCTGCTTCGCTCGTCCGACTCGCTGGCGCCGACGCGCGGCTCGTTGCGATCGGCATCATCACCTCGCTCGGGTATGTCGTGTTGCGCATGGTCGAGCGCCTCGAGATCCACGGCGCGCCTCCGGTCACCCGCCCGCAGATGGTCGCCGCGACGCTCGTCTTCATCCCCGTCTGGATGGAGGTCGCCGTGCACTACGCGCATCTCGACGACGCGCTCGCGCTGCTCTTCGTGTTGCTGGCCGTCCACGCGATCGGCCGCCACCGGCCGCTCGGCGCTGCGGCATTGCTGGCGCTGGCCGCCGACAGCAAGCCGTGGGCGCTCGCATTCGTGCCGCTGCTTCTCTTGTTGCCGCGTGTCGCGCGCGTCCGCGCGCTCGCGGTCTGGTGCGCCGGTCTGCTCGTAGCGTGGCTGCCGTTTGTGATCGCCGACCCGCGGACCCTCGGCGTCGCGGGCTTCACGATCCCGAACACCCCTACGTCCGCACTTCGTGCGCTCGGCGTCTCTGCCCGTGTCACGCCGGCCTGGGACCGGCCGGCGCAGATCGCACTCGGCTGTCTGCTCGCAGGCGCGGTTGTTCGTACACGCCGGTGGCCGGCTGCGCTGTTCGTCGTCATCGCAGCGCGCCTGCTGATCGACCCTGGCACGTACGCGTACTACACGGCCGGACTCGTGCTTGCCGCGCTGGTCGTCGATCTCTACCTCACGCGCCGGCGCGTTCCTGCCTACGTGCTGAGCGCCCTCGTGCTCGTCTACGCGGTGCGCATGCTCCCGGTCGCACCGTCGGTCCTCGGTGAACTGCGCGCTGCCTACTGCATCGGCGCCGTCGCGACCCTCTTCCTCCTCGGGCCACTGCCGCGCCGTCCGCCGCTGTACGCGGTCAGGTCGGCGCACGCGCCGATGCAATACGTGCAGGCCCAGCGGAGAGCGAGTTGATCGAGCTCCGCGCGTTCCGGGGCACGCGCCGGCGTTCGGTCTACCGCTCGCATGCGCTCGACGACGAAATCCTGAATCGGATTCGCGACGTGGCCGGCTCGGTCGGGCTGCCGCTGCTGCGAGCGCTCGACCCGCAGACGACGCCGTCGCTCGACATGCGGGATGCGCGGCGCCTTGCCGAGGAAGCGACGGCCTTGCGTCGCAGCGGCGAGATCCTCGAGCTCGACGAGGAGCTGACGGCGATCGTCGCGCTCGCGCGCTGGTGCCAGCACGACCGCGGCGGTTGGATGACGGTCGCGTAGCCAGTACGCGAGAGCCACTTGCTTGCCGCCCTTACGGCGCAGACTGGGAACAGGCTGCGCCAACTGCACCCCACGAGCGCCAGCTGCGCCGGTCCGCGAGCCACAGCATCCACGCGCGGTGTAGCTGCTCCTTCGGCGACACCGTGAACGGATACGCAGGATCGCCGGGATGCTCGAGCGCCGACACGCGCTTGCCGTGCAGGCGCAGCCACGTCTCCCCGCTGAACTGCATGCCGCCGAAGTACCCGTTACCGGTGTTCGCTGTCCACGGCCCCTCGTGCAGATGAACGCACTGCGCTTCGGCCAGCCATTTCGCCGAAGGCCCCGGGGTCTGCGCGGACGCTGACACTGCAAAGGTCAGCGCGGCGACCAGGACGAAAACCGTCGAGCGCACGGCAAGGTTGTAACAGACCTTGCGGTGAACCGCGACTTACGCCACGAGCGACTTGCTGGCCTGGCGCTCGCGCGGGATCCGCACGACCTTCCACGCAAGGCCGAGCTTCTCGAGCGCGGTGATCACCCAGCCGCCGGGATCCATCGCGGCCTCGAGGCGGCGCATGCCGTGGAACGCCGAGGTCGGGAACGCATGGTGGTTGTTGTGCCAGCTCTCGCCGAACGAGATCAGGCTCAGCAGCCACACGTTGCGGCTCTCATCCGACGAGCGGAAGTTCCGCCGGCCCCAGAAGTGGCAGATCGAGTTGATCGAGAAAGTCACGTGGTGGAGCAGGAAGATGCGGATCGCGCCGCCCCACAACAGCGCAGTGCCGGCGCCCTGCCACGTGGCCGAGATCGCGTAGCCGATCGCGCCGGGAACGACGAGCGAGATCACGAGCCACAGCCAGAAGAGCTTGTTGATCGTCTTCATGCCGCGCTCGGCGATCAGATCCGGCACGTACTTCGGAATGTCCGCGCGGCCCTCGTGCACGAAGAGCCAGCCCACGTGCGCGTGGAACAGGTTCCTCGCGGCAGCGACGAAGCCCTTGCCGACGAGCAGGTGCGGGCTGTGCGGGTCCCCCTCCTGATCGGAGAACTGATGGTGCTTGCGATGGTCGGCCACCCACGCGAGCACGGGCCCCTCGACGGCCATCGAGCCGAGGATCGCGAACACCCAGCGCATCCACTGCTTCGTCTGGAACGCGCGATGGGTGAACAGGCGGTGGTACCCGACGGTGATGCCGATCCCCGTCAGGAGATAGCCGACGGCGAGCAGTGCGATGTCGGTCCAGCCGACCCACGTGTTCCAGAGGAGCCCGATCGCGACGATCAGTCCGACGAGCGGCAGCGTCACCCCGAGCAGGTTGCCCACCTTGTGTGCGCGGCTCACGCCGGGGACGGTAGCGTGCCCGGCGGAAGTGGGGGGCGTCATCTATCAGATCTACCCGCGCTCGTTCGCGGACTCGAACGGGGACGGGGTCGGTGACATCCCCGGGATCGGCGGGCGCCTCGATCACCTCGCGTGGCTCGGGATCGACACGCTCTGGTCGAGCCCGACCTTTCCCAGCCCGAACGTCGACTGGGGATACGACGTCTCCGACTACCGCGGCGTCCACCCGGAGCTCGGCACGCTCGCCGACCTCGAGCGGCTGATCGAGCAGACCCGCGCGAAGGACATCGACCTCTGGCTCGACCTCGTGCCGAACCACACCTCCGACCGGCACCCCTGGTTCACCGAGCATCCCGAGTACTACGTCTGGGCGAAGGGGACGCCGAACGACTGGAAGTCGATCTTCACGACGAAGTCCGCGTGGCAGCTCGACGAGCGCTTCGACCGCCGCTACCTCCATCAGTTCGCACGCGCGCAGCCCGACCTCGACTGGTGGGCGGACGCGGTGCGCGACGAGTTCGACGCGATCCTCCGCTACTGGTTCGACAAGGGCATCCGCGGTTTCCGCGTCGACGTCGCGCACGGGCTGATCAAGGACAAGATGCTCCGCGACGGCGTCGAGTACATGCGCGAGCGCCCCGAGGTGCACGACATCTACGCACGCTGGCAGACCGTCTGCGCCGAGTACGACCCCAAGCCGACGCTGATGGGTGAGACGTACGTGCCGCTCGAGAAGGTCACCGCGTACTACCAGCACCTCGACCTCGCGCAGAACTTCGACTTCTGCAAGGCGGAGTTCACGGTCGACGCGCTGCGGCCCGTCGTCGAGCGAACGCTCGCGGAGATCCCGTCGAATCGCGTGCCCGTCTGGTTCGTCTCGAACCACGACCACTCGCGCATGGCGACGCGCTGGGGCAAGGGCGACGAAGGCCGCATCCGCGCCGCGCTCTTCCTGCTGCTCACGCTTCCGGGCTGCGCGATCCTCTACCAGGGCGACGAGATCGGGCTCGAGGACGGCAAGGTCCCGCGCAACCGCCACCTCGACTGCGCGAAGCCGCCGCGCGACGCCGAGCGCACGCCGATGCCGTGGACGCGCAGCGGCGAGGAGTGGCAGGACCCCTGGCTGCCCCTCGCGGACACGTCCCGGAACGTCGCTGACCAAAGCGCTGATCCGGCTTCGACGCTCCACTACACGCGCCGCCTGATCGAGCAGCGGAAGGCGTTCGCCGACGAGAGCTACGAGACGCTCGCGAGCGCGCAGGGTGTCTGGGCGTACCGGCGCGGCCGACACACCTGTGTGTTGAACATGACGGACACCGCGCAGGAGCACGAGGGGACGCACCTGCAGCCGTGGCAGGGACTGATCCTGTGAGGTCCTTCCGCGCGATGCGCCCCGACGAGCTCGAGTGGATCACCCGGCCGCACGATCTCGGCGAGCCGGCGCGACACGTCGCCGAGCTGAGCGACGTCGCCGGCCTCGCGCACTCCCGTGCGAACGTCTGGCGCTACGAGCCGGGCGCGAAGGGGCGTCGCCATCGCCACCGCAGCAGGAGGAGACGTTCGTCCCTCTTGCGGGCGCGCTCACGATGTACCTCGGCGAGCCGCCCGAGCGGCATGACGTCCCCGTAGGCGGGCTCATCCACGTCGACCCCGGCACGCCGTTGCAGACCGTCAATCACGGCGGCGAGGACCTGCTCGTCTACGTCTACGGATGGCCGCCGGAGAACGAGAACGCCGAACTGCTCGACTCGGCCCTCTAGCGATGGATCCGCTCGCGACGTTCCGTGCCGCGCTCAGTGCGCTCCTCCACGACTGCGACGTCGACGGCTTCATGGCGCTTTGGGCGGCCGACGACGACATCACGCTCTGGGGCTCCGAGCTGCACGAGCGCGACCACGGCCCCGCGCAGATCCGCGCGCACGCGCGAGCGATCGTCGACTCCGAGAACGAACTGCGCTTCGACTGGGACGAGACGCTGGTGCACGTCGAGGGCGACGCCGCCTGGGTCCGCGCTGCCGGCGCTGCGAACGGCACGCCCTATCGCTTGACCGTCGTGCTCGTGCGCCGCGACGGTGAGTGGCGCCTACACACGTTCAGCGGCAGCGAGCCTCGCT
>CAZDEX010000102.1:0-3519 GCA_964504405.1 uncultured Gaiellales bacterium
GCAGCAGCACGTCGGTGAAGCCGCCGGTCGATGCGCCGACGTCCAATGCGTCGCGCCCGATGACGTCGACGCCGAACGCGTCGAGCGCGTTCGCAAGCTTGTGGCCCGCGCGCGAGACGTACGGTGGCGGCGCCTCGACCTCGAGCGGCGTGTCCTCGTCGAGCTGCTCGCCGGGCTTGGTATGCCCCGGTACGCGGCCGGCCATGACGAGCGCCTGCGCCTGCGCGCGCGAGTCCGCGAGCCCGCGCTCGACGAGCAGGAGGTCAAGTCGCTTCTTGGGCAACGGGCGTTCCTCTCAGCGGAGCGACGGCGAAGACGAAGTTCAGCGTGGCGAACGTCCCGAGCGCGGCCATGACCGCGTACGTCGTGTGCAGCCCGATGTGCGCGAACAGCACGCCGGCAAGCACGTACCCGAGTGGCCCGAGCACCTGATTGATCGTGATCAGCGACTGCAGCACGTGCCCGCGCAGCGCCGGCGGCACGCGCACCTGCAGGAAGCCGATGTACGGCGCGTTGATCAGGGGCACCGATGCGCCGACCACCGCCAGCGCCAACCCGACGACGACGAGCGGAGCGTGCGGGACGAGGAACCAGAGCGGCGGCCCGGTGGCGAGCGCCGCGGCCGACGCGAGGCGCATCGGCCGCACGCGCGTGACCAGGCGGAACGTGAGCAGCGACCCGACGACCTGTCCGGCGCCGATCACCGCGAAGAGGATGCCGGCCACACGCGGGTTGCGGTGGTACTGCTCATATGCGAGCACCGGGAACGAGGCGGCGAGCATCGGGAACGTGAACCCGAACAGCAGGCTCGACACCGACACGCGCGCAAGGAGCACGTCGCGGCGCAGGTAGCGGAGCCCGGCGAAGATGCCGCGCGCGTCCTCCGAGTCCTCGTTCACCGCACGCGCGACGCGCACGAACAGCCCGATCACGACGACCGACGCGAGGTAGGACGCGGCGTCGATCCACATCACGTTCGCGGCGCCGAGCGTCGCGATCAGAACGCCTGCGAGCGCAGGCCCGGCGAGGTTCGTCAGGTTCGTCGTACCTTCGAGGATGCCGTTCGCCTGCGCGAGACGCTGCTCGTTCTCGCCTACGACGGCAGGGAGAATCGAGCGCTGCGCCGTGAAGTAGCCGACCGAGAACGTGCCGTGCAGAGCGCCGAGCCCGAGGATGAGCCCAAACGACAGTCCGCCGACGGCATGCAGGAGCGGCACGGCTGCGACGACCGGCGCACGCGCTGCGTCCATCAGGACGAGCCAGCGCTTCGGCCCGAGCCGTTCCACCAAAGGCGCCGACGGGATGCCGAGGAGCGCGATCGGCGCGAGCTCGACGGCGAAGACGAGCCCCATCTTCGACGTGGAACCTGTCGTGACGAGCACGAACCACGGCAGCGCGAGCGTGGTGAACTGCGAGCCGAGCCGTGAGACGAACTCGCCGGTGAGGAGCGCGAGCAGCGAGCGGTCGCGGATCATGCCGTGACGGGCTCCGGTCGCCGGATCGACCAGACGACGGGCTGCGCAAGCACCAGCGCGCTCGTGGCGACCGTGATCACGCCGGACGCGATCAGCGTCTCCTTAACGCCGATCGCCGCGGCGATCGGTCCGGTGGCCGCCGTTCCGAGGGGGATGAGGACGAACGAGCCGAGCGCGTCGTAGGAGCTGACGCGCGACCGTGCGGCTTCGGGAACCTGTTGCTGGAAGACGGTGAACCACAGGGCGAGGTGAATCGCCAGCCCGACGCCGGCGACGACCTGCGCCGCGAGCAGCAGCGGCAGCGGCACGAGGAAGGCGATCATCCACACACCGAGCCCGTACGGCGTGGCGCAGAGACATGACACGAGAAGCGGACGCGCAGGCTGCCAGCGCAGGACGATCAGCCCGCCCAGCACGAGGCCCGCGCCGAACATCGAGAGGACGAGCCCGTACGTGGAGGCGCCGCCGTAGTGCTCCTTCATCACGAGCGGTGCAAGCACGCCCCATGCCTGCCCCGCGAAGTTGCCGATACCGAAGAACACGATCGTGTTGAAGATCCAGCGCTGCCGCCGGAACTCGGTCCACCCCTCGCGCAGCTCCCGGAAGAACGGCTCCGGCTCGACCACGTCCTCGCGCGGGGCGACGTGGACGCGCGCGAGCAGGACGGCCGCAACGGCAAAGCTCGCCGCGTCGATCAGGATCGCGCCGCCGGGACTGCCTGCGGCCACCAGGATGCCGCCGAGCGCCGGCGCGGCGAAGCCGAGGATCGAGCGGCTGAGGCCGATCAGCGCGTTCGCCTGTTGCAGCCGCGCCGCGCTGATCACTGCGGGGATGAGCCCGTTTTGGGCCGGGATCACGAAGCCGTCCGCGAGCCCGTAGACGGCCCCCAGCGCGGCGAGCAACGCGACGGTCGCGTGACCGGAGACGACCAGCGCGCCGACGATCCCTTGGACGACGGCCTGCGTCGCCCCAACCGCGACGAGCACCGTGTGGCGCGGAAGGCGGTCGGCGAGCACGCCCGCGGCGAGCGCTATCACCGCCGCCGCGACTTGGCGCGAGGCGAGCACGATGCCGACGGCCGTCGGCGAGTCGCGCGAGATGTGCAGCACGGCGAAGACGAGCGCGATCGCGGCGACGCCGTCGCCGATCGCGGAGATCGTCGCCGCCGAGAAGACGAGGCGGAAGTTGCGCTCGGTGAGCGCGCCGAGGCGCTCCTGGAGGTTCATGCCGTTCGAACAGCGAGGCCGTCGACGATCGACGCGAGCACCGAGGTGTCCGCGTCGATCTCATCGAGCCGTGCGTGCGCGCGTTCGGCCGCCTCGTCCGCGAGGCGGCGCGCGCCGTTCTCACCCACTTCGAGGACGTAGCCGTCGCCGTCCAGGAGGTCGTCGACGATCTGGAAGAGCAGGCCGAGCTCCGAGGCGAACGCGCGCCACGGCGGATGCTCGTCGATGGGCACGTCGGCTGCCCAGAGCGCGCACATGACCGCTGCGGAGAACAGCGCGCCCGTCTTCAGCGAGTGCAGCTCGTCGAGCGGCGCACCCCCTTCCAGGTCCATTTGCTGGCCGCCGATCATCGCAAGCGTGGCGCCGACGAGCTCGCGCGCGACGGAGCCCGTCTGGTACGTCAGCGCCAGCCGCATCGCCTCGAGGAGCAGCGCGTCGCCGGCGAGAATCGCCGCCGATTCGCCGTACTGCGCCCACACCGACGGCGCGCCGCGGCGCTCGCTGTCGTCGTCGAGCGCGGGCAGGTCGTCGTGCACGAGCGAGAACGAGTGCACGAGCTCGACCGCCGCCGCGGCCGGGAGGACGTCTTCGACCGCGATGCCGATCGCATCTGCGGTCGCGAGCGTGAGCACGGGCCGCACACGCTTGCCGCCCAGCGCATGCCGCATCGGCGCGGCAAGCGTTCCCAGCTCGGGCGTCAGCGACAGCTCGGCGAGGTAGCGCTCGACGCGCTCGCGCAGCTGCTCAGGCTGCAGGGGCATCCGGCGGTGTTGCGGCTTCCGTCTCGGCCGCGCGCTTCGCGCGCTGCAGCTCGGACT
>CAZDEX010000102.1:3619-7334 GCA_964504405.1 uncultured Gaiellales bacterium
GGCGGTGTTGCGGCTTCCGTCTCGGCCGCGCGCTTCGCGCGCTGCAGCTCGGACTCGACCTCCTTCGCGAGCTCGGCGAGCTCCTGGAGGATCTCGATCGCCGCGTCCGGGTCCTGCGTCGCGTCCAGCCGCTGGCGGGCGGCCTCCAGCCGTGCGAGTAGGTGCTCTGCGTTGTTCAGTGACTCATCGGCCGTGCTCATTTCCCGCTCCCGGCGCCGGCGGAGCCGGCACCTTCGCTCTTTCTGACCTCCGTCGAGCCTACGGTCATGCAGCCTCCCTTTGGATTCGACCCAGAATGCCGTTCACCAGCCTCGCGCCGTCTTCGGAGGCGTAGCGCTTCGTGAACGCCACCGCCTCGTTGATCGCGACCTCCGCCGGAACCTCGCCGGTCTCGAGCTCGTGCACCGCGACGCGGAGCGCACTTCGTTCCACTGTGCCGAGCCGGTCGGCCGTCCACCCTTCCGACGCCGCGGTGATCCGCGCATCGAGCTCGGGCGCTCGCCCGGCCACCGACTCCGCGACCCCGCGCGACCACGGATCGATCTCGCCCGCGTACTGCGAGCCGATCGGCTGGCCGGAGAGATCCCACTGGTAGAGCAGGAACAACGCCTGGCGCCGCGCTTGCCTACGCGACAGCGGCATCGGACTGGGCGCGCAACGCCTCGAGGGTTGACGTCGAGTAGTCGCCGCTGCGGAACGGCTCGCTGGCCAGCACCTCGAGCGCGAGGTCGCGTGTCGTCGGCACGCCGACGACCTCGGTCTCGCGCAGCGCACGCTCGGCGCGCGCGATCGAGCGGTCGCGATCGACGTCCCAGACGACGAGCTTCGCGATCATCGAGTCGTAGAACGGCGAGATGACGGTGCCCGACTCGATGAACGTGTCGACGCGCACGCCGGGGCCTTGCGCCGGCGCGAAGTGCGAGACGAGCCCGGGCGACGGACGGAAGTCGTGCTCGGGGTCCTCCGCGTTCAGCCGGATCTCGATCGCGTGCCCGCGCCGCGGCGCGCGGCCCGCTACCGACAGTGGCTCGCCGGCCGCGACGCGCAGCTGCTCGCGCACGATGTCGATCCCCGTGCAGAGCTCGGTGACGGGATGCTCGACCTGGAGCCGCGCGTTCAGCTCGATGAAGTAGAAGCTCCCGTCCGGGCCGAGGAGGAACTCGAAGGTCCCTGCGTTGCGGTAGCCAACGGCGCGGCACGCGCGCTCCGCCGCGGCCTCCATCGCCTCGCGCGCTTCGGGCGTCAACGCTGCCGACGGCGACTCCTCGATCAGCTTTTGATGGCGGCGCTGGATAGAGCACTCGCGCTCACCGAGCGTGAGGACGTTGCCCTGGTCGTCGCAGAGCACCTGGATCTCGACGTGCCGCGCCGGCACGAGCGCCTTCTCGACGTACATCGTCGGGTCGCCGAACGCCGCCTCGGCTTCCGACGCCGCCATGCCGAACGCATCCTCGAGCTCCTCCGCCACGTGCACGAGCCGCATGCCCTTGCCGCCTCCGCCGGCCGTTGCCTTCAGCAGCACGGGAAACCCGACCGCCTCGGCCGCTGCGCGGATCTCCGAGACGGCGGTCGCCCCTTCGGTGCCCGGAACGGTCGGCACTTCGGCAGCGCGCATCGCGCGCTTCGCAGAGATCTTGTCGCCCATCATCGCCATCACATCCGCGGGCGGCCCGACGAACACGAGGTCGTTGTCGACGCACGCCTCGACGAAGGCGGGGTTCTCGGCGAGGAACCCGTAGCCCGGGTGCACCGCCTCGCACCCCGTCGTGGTCGCTGCGGCGATCACGCTCGGGATGCGCAGGGAGCTCGTGCAGCGCGCGGATCACCCGGACGGCGATCTCGCCCCGGTTCGCGACTAGGACCCGGCTGAACATCGGCACCTAGATCGCGTCGAGGGGTCGGCCGTTGATCGGCTCGAGCTCGAAGAGCAGCTGCCCGTACTCGACGGGCTCGGCGTTGCCGACGTGGATCTTTCGCACCACGCCCTCGACCTCCGCCTTCACCTCGTTCATGAGCTTCATCGCCTCGAGGATGCACAGCGTCTGCCCCGACGCGACGGCGTCGCCCTCCTCTACGAACGACGCGGCACCGGGCGCCGGCGCGCGGTAGAACGTGCCGACCATCGGGCTCTCGACGCGCACGAACGGGTCGTTGCGCGGCGCCACCGGTGGCGGCTCGGCCTCTCCGCCCGGCACAGGCGCCGGCGCAGCGGCGTACGTCTGCTCGGCGGTGCGCCGCACGCTGACGCGCATCCCGTCTTCTTCGATCGTGATCTCGCCGACGCCCGTCTCCTGGACGATGCGCACCACCTCGCGGATCCGCTCGGCGCGCATGCGGTCGACGCCGCTCGCGCCGAGCGACTCGTCACCGCCCGAGCGCTCGCGGATCGAGCGAAGCAGCGACTCGGCCTCCTCGCCGAAGAGCGCGAGGAGAAGGAGCTCCTCCTCGCTCGAAGCGAGGCCCTCGGCCTCGGCGCGCAGCTCGTCGAGCTCGAGCGGCTGCTGTTCCGCTGCGCCGCCGCCATACAGCTCGACGGCGCGCACGAGCGCGGGATCGGCCGGCGCCGGCGTGCGGCCGAAGCGGCCCTCCACGAGGTCGCGCAGCTCGTCGACCATCGTCGAGTAGCGGTTCGCCGTCAGGACGTTGAGGAGCGCCTGAGACGCGACGACCTGCCCGATCGGCGCCGCGAGCGGCGGCGACCCGACCTCGGCGCGCACCTTGGCGACCTCGTCGAGGACTTCGTCGAGCCGGTCGCCCGCCGCTTGCGCCCGCAGCTGCGTGTCGAGCGCGACGACGAGGCCGACGGGCAGCTTGCGCTGCGCGGCGCGAACCGCGATCCGCGGCGCGACCGGAGAGACCGGTTCGTCGCCGATGTGCTCGTCGACGAGATCTGCCGCCTGCCAGAGGCGATCCATGTCGATCCCGGTCGAGATACCGAGCCCGGAGAGCGCCTGCGCCGCTGCTTCCGCCGAGACGCGATGCATCGTGAGCGCGACGGGGTACACCGCGGTCGCGATCACGTCCGCACCCGCGCGCGCCGCCTCGAGTGCCGAAGCGAGAGCGTTGCCGCCCGCGCCCTGTGCGTACAGGCCGACGGGGAGCCCCGAGACGTCCCGCAGCTCGGCCACGAGCTCGCTCGCCCTGTGCGGTTGAAGCAATGCAGCCGGATCGTTGAGGAGGATCCGCGCGGCGCCCATCTCGGGCAGGCGCTTGGCCGCGTCGACGAGCGCCTCGCGCTTGCCGGTCCCGTACAGCAGGCCTGCCTCGAACTCGGCGCCGGACGCGACGATCGCCTCGGCGGGCTCGCGCAGGTTGTCGACGTCGTTCAGTGGGTCGTGCAGTCGAAAAACGTCGATGCCGCTCGCCGCCGCGCTCGCGACGAAGCGCCGCGCGAAGTCACCGCCGACCGGACGTGAGCCGACGAGGAAGCGCCCGCGGACGGCCAGCGCGAGCGGCGTCTTCGTGCGCGCCTTCAGCGAGCGGATCCGCTCCCACGGGCTCTCGACGCCGCGGCGGACGGCGGTGTCGAAGACGCCCCCGCCCGAGACCTCGAGGTAGGCGAAGCCGGCCCCATCGAGGAGCTCCGCGAGGCGCAGCAGATCCGCCGTCGGCATGAGGCCGGCGAGCGGCTCCTGGCTGAGGACGCGGATCGTCGTGTCGACGAGGCGCGGCATGAGCCGAGACCTTACCCGCCGCCACCCGATTCACCAGCTAG
>CAZDEX010000103.1:0-7303 GCA_964504405.1 uncultured Gaiellales bacterium
TCGGCAGCCTGCGGCCCTGACGGCATGAGCCGCTTCGCGAGGTCGGTGCCGCCGACGGCGACGCCGAGCGCCGCAGTCGCCGCGAGCGCCCCGGCCTTGACCACGACCGGAGCGCCGGCAGTCGGCAGGAGCGATCCGATCCGCGCGAACAACCCGGACAGGCCCGCGCCGAGCCACGTCGGCGAGCCCTCGCCGGCCAGGACCTCACGGCAGCCCGGGCAGGAGCGCAGGTGCGCCTTGACCGCGCGTCGCTCGCCGCGTCCGAGCCGCAGGCTGCTCGTCGAGCGGACGAGCCCGCACGTCACGGGCGCGCCGAAGGAGAGCCATTCGGCGAGGCGGTTCTTGGCGACGAACAGGGCCTGCTCGACCTGTTCCGTCTTCAGGTCGAGCTCGGCGGCGATCTCGGAGACGGTCAGACCGCGGAGCTCACGCAGCAGATAGACGCGGCGCTGGCGCTCCGGCAGGGTGTTCAGCCCGGCGACGAGCGACGCGCGTGCCGCGCGCGCCTCGAGCTCGTCGGGCTGCTCGCGCTCGATCCGCTCCACCGGCAGGTCGTTCCCGCGGCGGAGGCTGACGAGCGCCGCGTTGTAGGCGATCCGGTAGAGCCAGGGCCGCACAGCGTGTGGAGCGTTGCCGGCGACGAGCGCGCGGTACGCGTTCATGAGGGCGGTCTGCGCGATGTCCTCCCCGGCCGCGCGATCGCGGAGCATGCGGCCCGCATATGCCGCAAGCGGCCCCGAGTAGCGCCGGTAGAGCTCGTCGAAGGCGGCGTGATCCCCTCGGCAGACCCGGTCGGTCAGGACTTCGTCGGTTGTCTGGAATGTAGTGCTCGCTTCCATGTGCCCTCGCTCGCAGAGAGTGCTTCTCGGAGCAAAACTTGACAAGCGCTTGCAAGAATCCCCTAGACGAGTGATCCGGTGCAAGTCGTGGAGCCTCCCGCGCTCTTGAGTGTCGGAACCGCCCCCCGACCGAAAGGAACGCACGATGCGCAAGTTGCTCCTCATCGCGATCGCCGCCGCAGCGCTCGTAGGCCCCGGCGCCGTCCGGGCCGACAACGGCCCGCCCTCCGGGTTCTTCGACAAGAACTACCGGCTCGACGTGACGCTGCAGGACTGGAACGCCCCGATCTTCGACACGACGCTCAACGACGTGCCGTCGTCGGTCCCGAATGACGCCGCGACCTACCTCTCGCAGAGCCTCGAGTACTCGACGTTCAACGTCGACGTCTCGCACGCGACCTGCTTCGAGGTGGCCGCCACGACAAGCACGGTCCCCTGCACCGCCATCGGCACGATGCTCGACGCGCAGGCCGACGGCGGCGTGCAGGCCGTCGTCCTCGCCAAGCCCGTCGCAGCTGCCGACGGCTCGCTCTCCTTCGCCGCGAAGAAGGTGACCGTGTGGATCGACCCCGGCACCGGCGACGACGCCACTCCGCCTGCCGACACCGGCACGACCGACGGCCCGACGTCACTCCCCGCGCCGCCGAAGCTGTTCACGAAGAACATCCGCATGAACCTCAACCTCGAGGACGTGCAGGACCTGGTCTTCGACGCGAGCCTCAACGACATCACGTCGAAGGTCCCGAACACCTGGTCGGCGTACCTCCACCAGGAGCTCGACTCGGCGACGTTCGAGGTGGATGCGACCCACGCCGCGTGCTTCATCGTCAAGCACGACGTCGCCTCGTCGTCGCCGTGCGCGGCGATCGCGACGATCCTGGACGGCGCTCCGGACGGAGGCATCGACGTGGTCGCTCAGGTACGTGCGGTCGCCGGCCCCGACGGGCTGTCCTTCACCGCGAAGAAGATCACCCTCTGGCTCTGATTCCCCTCCGCCGCCGGTGACACGCGAGAGGGCCGGACCTTCCACCGGCCCTCTCGCATTTATGCCCCGATCTCGTGCAGTAGCGGCTTCGTGTCGAGCGGCTCGAAGCCGAGGCGCGCCGCGATCTCTTCGCTCGTGGGCTTCGTGCCCTCGCGGAAGAGGTCGGTCAGCAGCTCGCCCGTCTTGCGGTTGCGCCACCAGTCGGCGCCGACCTCGCTCACGAGGTACGAGCGGAGCTGCGCGGAGCGGATCCACGCCCGCAGATAATCGGCGGAGTAGAAGCCCGCGTCCATGTCGGCGAGGTAATTGTCCTTCGAGTAGCGGATGCCCGTCGCTTCGGTCAGGTAGCGCTCGTAGACGTCTGCGTCGCCGCCGTCGCCGCTGAAGCGCGTCCAGAAGTCGAGCTCGAAGCGGAGCTTCGCCTCGTACCTGCGGTAGAGGAGCGCCTCGAGGAACGTCGTCGCCTCCGCGTTCTCCTGCGCCTGCGCGGCGGAGAGGCCGAAGTACTGCTCGTGCCACTCGGGCTCGCGCGAGATCGCCTCGACGATGTACGAGTAGATCTCGGTCAGCGCGTGGTCGCGCGAGATGCGGCGGAACACGTAGGGAAGGTTCGGGTCGCAGCCGGCGTAGTGCAGGGCGTGGCCCGCCTCGTGCAGGAAGGCCTGGTAGTCGTGCAGACCGCCCTGCGCGCGCGTGATCAGGTGGACGACCTTCGGTGGATCGCTCGCGATCACGCAGGCCCGCGGCGACTTCTGCGGGCGGTCGTCGAGATCGAGCTTGATGTTTGGCTGCGCGTTCATGTCGAAGCCGAGCGCCTCGAGCGTCTCGAGGCAGATCTCGGTGGCGCGCTCCTTCGTGTACGTCGACTCGAGCGGCGACAGGCGGCGCATGTACGAGGTGTGGAAGCTCGACGGCACGTCGGGGCGGCCCTCGCCGAGCAGCTTCGTGAACCAGCGCTCGCGCAGCGCGTCGTAGCTCTCGGTCGACTCGTCGCTCGCCGCCTTCAGCGCGCGCGAGAGCTCGCGGAGCGAGATGTCCTTCTCCTCTTCGTTGCGCTCGACGGCGTCCGCGATCCCGGAAAGGTCGGCGGCCAGCTCCTCGTTCGCTCGCAGCAGCTCGAGACGATCGTCGTTGAACTTGGAGCTCGCGGCGGCCTGGATCTTCCCGAGCTCCTCACGGTCTGCGTACTCGGGCATCACCGCGAGCTTCGCCTGCGCGTTGCGAAGCGGCATCTCCTCGCCCTTGAACGTGACGCGCTCGGCGAGCAGGCGGTTCTCCAGCTCGTCCTCGCGCTCGGCGAGCTCCGCCGAGATGAGGCCCGACTCGCACGTCTTGCGCAGCCGGTACAGCAGCTCGCGCTCGTCGCCGCTCGTCGTGGCCTCGGCCTCCTGCAGCGCGTCCATCTGCTCGCGGCTGAACAGGTCGGCGTAGCGACGGACGATCTCCGCCTGCTCCGAGGTCTCCTTCTCTCCGACGCGCACCGCACGCCATTCCTCGGAACGCTCGAACAGGTAGCGCTCGAGGCGGGACTGGAACTCCGTGGGGCTGAGGATCGATGTCGCGCTCATGGCGAGACACTAGCGAGCCGTCGCGTCGTCTCGACGAGCTCCACCGGCTCGAAGGGTTTTGCGATCACCGCGTCGGCGGCCGACCGGTACTCGTCGATCTCGACGCTTCCGGTGACAAGGGCGACAGGGATCCCCGCTCCGCGGAGGCGCGCGAGCAGGTCGTGCGTGCGCTCGCCGCCGAGGTGCACGTCGAGCAGGATCACGTCGGGCCGCTCAGCGGCGACCGCTGCCTCCGCCTCGGCGACGGTGGCAGCCTCACGCACTGCGAATCCGTCGAGCTCGAGATTCACGCGGCAGAGCAAGCGAAGTGCAGCGTCGTCGTCGACGACGAGGACCCGGGCCATCGGCGGGAGAGCCTAGATCATTACGATCAGGTGGTGGCGCCGAGGACCGGCAGCGACGAGCGCTACGCCCTTCTCGTAGGGCGGCTCTGGTCCGGGCTGTCGCCCACGCTGACCGGGTTGGACGAGCTTCCCGCGGACGTGAGGGCGCTGCGTCGCCTGCAATACGCCCTGCACGTGGCGAGCGAGAGCGCCTACGGGATCGAGCCGCCCGCGGGCGCCGCCTCCGCGCACGCCGAGCTCGCTGACGCGCTCGTCTGCGCCCGCGAGGCGACCTCGGAGGTCGCGGACGCCTGCGAGCTGTGGGGCGCCGACGGCGCGCAGCCGTACCTGTATGAATGGCGCGGGGCGCTCTTCCGCGTGCGTCTCGCGCGCATGCGGCTCGCGACACCGGCGCCGCCGCGGCGCGAGGAGCCCGTGCACGAGGAGGGAATCGGCCGCCCTGTGCTCGCCGTCCTCCTCGCTCTCGCGGGCGCTCTGGCGTTCGCGGGCGGCGCGACGCTCGGGCTCTGGCCGCTGTGGGCGGCAGGGATCGTGGCGGTGTGCATCTCGGTGCTGGCCTACCGTCCGTAACCACCGACAGCGCTGCGTCGTTTACCTCTTGAAAATGCTAAATCGCGCCCCCACCCCCCGGGCGGGCGCACGTGGAGGTCAAGAGGGCAAGAACGACCCCGCGCTGCCGCGCCCGTCACTGCAGTTCCGGCTGAAGGCCTGGCGCCGCTTCCAGCGCGCGCTCGACCCGCTCGCGCCGCCGAAGCCGCTCAGGCCGCCGCCGCCGCAGCTGCATTGAGGCGCTTCAGCGTCTCGTCGCGGCCGAGCAGCTCCAGGCTCTCGAACAGGCCCGGCGAGATCTTCGATCCGGTCACGGCGAGCCTGATCGGCGCGAAGCCCTGCCGCGGCTTCTCGCCCAGCTCCTCGACGAGCGCGCGCAGGGCCTCCTCGATGCGGCTCGCCTCCCACGGCTCGAAACCGGCGAGCCGCTCGGCCGCGGCGCGCACGATGCGCGGGTCCGCGTCGACGGGCGCCACGTCCTCGAAGAGGAAGCGCACGAAGTCCGGATACTGCGAGAACTTCTCGATCTTCTCCTGCACGAGCGGCACGGTCGCGCGCACGCGCTCCTCGGGCCAGTCGATGCCGCGATCGGCGAGCCATGCGAGCAGGTCGTGCGCGTACTCGTCGGGCTGCAGCTCGCGCAGGTACACGCCATTCATCCAGTCGAGCTTCTTGTAGTCGAACGTCGCCGGGCTCGCGCCGACGCGGTCGAGCGAGAACCGCTCGACCAGATCCTTGCGCGACATGAGCGTCGTCTTGTCGTCGTAGCTCCAGCCGAGAAGCGCGAGGAAGTTCATCAGCGCCTGGGGCAGGTAGCCCTGCGCGCGGAACCAGTCGATCGAAACGTCGCCGCGACGCTTGGAGAGCTTCTTGCCGTCCTCACCGTTGATGTTCGGCAGGTGCGCGTACACCGGCGGCTCGGTGCCGAGCGCGCGCAGGATGTTGATCTGCGAGGGCGTGTTCGAGATGTGGTCCTCGGCGCGAATCACGTGGGTGATCCCGTCGAGCATGTCGTCCACCGGTGAGACGAAGTTGTAGGTCGGGCGGCCGTCGGAGCGAAGGATCACGAGGTCGGGCAGGTCCTCGTTCTTGAACTCGATGCGGCCGCGCACAGCATCGTCCCAGCCGACGGTGCCCTCCTTCGGCTGCCGGAAGCGGATCGCCCCCTCGTCCTCGTACGCATGGCCCTTCTCCACGAGCTCGCGCGCCAGCTCGCGCGCGCGGTCCGCCGTGTCGAGCTGGAAGGTCACGGGCCCGTCCCAGTCGATCCCGATCCACCGCAGCGAATCCTGGATCTGGTCGGTCGCCTCGGCGACCTCGCGGCTCGTGTCGGTGTTCTCGATCCGCAGCAGGTTCTCGCCACCCTGCTGGCGCGCGAACAGCCAGTTGAAGAGAAACGTGCGCACGCCTCCGATGTGGAGGAACCCGGTCGGGCTGGGCGCCATGCGAACTTTGACTGCCATCGCGTCTCTATCGTAGGTGTCGCAGTGCAATTCGGCGCGCACGTCTCCTCCAGCGGCGGGATCGACACCGCGATCGACCGCATCGCGGGAATGGGCGGCGACTGCGTCCAGGTGTTCACGCAGAGCCCGCGCATGTGGCGTCCGACGAACCACAAGCCCGAGGCGATCGAGGCGTTCCGCGCGAAGCGCGCCGACCACGGGATCGCCAGGGTGGTCTGCCACGCGCTGTACCTCGTCAACCTCGCGGCGCCGGACGACGCGATATACGAGAAGTCGATTGCGACGATGCGCGCGACGGTCGACGCGGCGTGCGCGATCGAGGCCGACGGAGTGATCTTCCATGTCGGCTCGCATCTCGGCGCCGGCTTCGAGCAAGGTCTCGAGCGGACCTGCGGCGCGCTCGCGCAGATCCTGGAGCGCTGCGCCGGCGACACGTGGCTGCTGATCGAGAACTCCGCGGGCACGGGCGCGACGATCGGGCGGTCGCTCGAGGAGATCGCGAAGCTCGTGGACAGCCTCGACGGCCACCCGCGCCTCGGCGTGTGCCTCGATTCGTGCCACCTCTACGCGACGGGCTACGACGTGACGGATCCCGCCGCCGTCGACGAGCTCGTCGCAGAGCTCGACGAGCGAATCGGGCTCGACCGCCTGCGCGCGCTGCACGTCAACGACAGTGCGATGCCGCTCGGCTCGAACCGCGACCGTCACGCGAACATCCTCGAGGGCCTGATGGGCGAGGGCCTCGGCGCCTTCCTCGCGCATCGCGCCTTCCAGCACCTGGGCGCCTACCTCGAGGTGCCGGGGGAGGACAAGGGCGGGCCCAACGCCGCCGAGATCCAGAAGCTGCGGGATCTGCACGCGCGCTGGACGGCTTGAATCTGATTCGGCGTAGCCGAACCAGATTCAGGGGTCACACCAACCGCGACTGTGAGCGGAACCCATGAATCTGGTTCGCTTCGCGAATCAGATTCCTCTGTCTTGTGACGCTTCGTTCCCCCGGCGGCGTAGAACGTGCGAGATGACCTTCGCGCAGGCGGCAGAGGAGCACCTGGACGACGTGTACGGCTACCTCGCCTGGTTCACGGGTGACCGCGCCGCCGCCGACGACCTCGCCGGTGAGACCTTCGAGCGCGCACTGCGCCTCTGGCACCGCTTCGACCCGAAGCGCGGCTCCGCGAAGACCTGGCTCTTCCAGGTCGCGCGCACGACGGCGCTCGACCACTTCCGCTCCGAACGCCGCCGCACGAAGCGCGAGCAGCTCGCAGCTTCTCCCGAGCGCTACGAGGAGCGCTTCGCGGACGGGCTCGCCGCCGATCTTCAAGCGGCGCTCGGCGCGCTCACCGCGGGCGAGCGCGAGGTCGTCGCCCTCCGCGTCGTGCTCGACCTCGACGCTGCGAGCGCCGGGCGCATCCTCGGCATCTCACCCACCAACGTCACGACGCGCCTGAACCGCGCGCTCAAGAAGCTCGAGGAGGCTCTCGATGTCGCAGCGTGATCTCGCCGCAGAGCTGCGCGCGTCGCGCATCACGGCACCCGACGAGGTGCGCGAGCGCGT
>CAZDEX010000104.1:0-7054 GCA_964504405.1 uncultured Gaiellales bacterium
GAGCGCGCACACGGTCGTCGGGCGCGCCGTGCGCGACCTCGTCGACGCGGGCGAGCCGCCGTCGGCGCTCACGCCCGCCCGGCTCGCCGCGGCGGCCGAGGCGGTGAGCGGCAGCCCCGTCGAGCTCGACGAGGCGACGCTGCGCGACGCGCTCGACCCGGCCGCATGCGCCGCCGCGCGGCGCCAGGTGGGGTCGTCGGCGCAGGCGGCGATGGACACGATGCTGGCGGAGATCGACGCGGAGCTCGCCGAGCACGAGCGCTGGAGCACGGCCGCGCGCGAGCGGGAAGCCGCCGCCGAGCAGGCACTCCTCGCACGCGCGCATGCGTTGACCTGAGAATGGGCGTCAGCAGGCCCGGGCGAGCGCAAGGAAACGCGACTCGTCGTCGCTGTCCTTCGGCCAGTACACCACCAGTTCGTCCGGGGCGTACGCGTCCGCGAAACGCCGAAACGCATCGGGGGTGGGCACGGGCTCGCGAAGCCCGATCATGCTGAGATACGACCTGCGCAGGGAGTCGCGGCGTCGCCCAAGCTGATCGCAAGCGGCGTCGGCGACGGCATTTCGCTGCCGCCATAGCGTACGAGCCTCGTCACCGCTGAGGATCTCGCCCGCAGAGATGCGCGCTCCGGCCGCAAGCGGGTACGAGCTGAACGCATCCGCTCGGGCAGCGGCCAGCGCGATCGCCTTGCGGCCGAGGGCCCCGACGACGATCGGGGGCCGCGGTTGCTGAACGGGTCGAGGCGCGAGCCGCGCCGCTTCGACGGCGTAGTACGCCCCCGACGTGGTGATCGCCCCGTCGCGCAGCAAGATGTCCACGATCTCGAGCCATTCGCGGAAACGCTCGAACCGCGCTGGCCCCGGCAACGGCCCGCCGCCGGTCATGGTCTCGTCCAAGGGGGCGCCTCCTGCCCCGACGCCGAGCTCCAGGCGTCCGCCGGTCAGGTGGTCCAGGGTGACGGCCTGCCGCGCCAGGACGGCCGGGTTGCGGAACGCGGGTGCCGAGACGAGCGGGCCGAGTCGAACGGCGGTCGTTGCACCAGCGAACGCGGCCAGTACCACCCACGCGTCGAGCCAGTCGGCTTGGGGCGACACGGGAGAGACGTAGTGATCCGCGACGTAGACGGCACCGAACCCTGCGTCCTCCGCGCGTCGCGCCCGCTCGACGAGCGTCGATGCGGGCGCGGTCTGAAGGATCATCGCGGCGACCCTCATGTGCGCGATTGTCCACGATCCCCTGGCAGCCGCGCTCCGGCTGCGAGATCCCGGAGATCCGGCACCGGATCCGACTCGGGGCGCGCGACGAGGAGCACGGCGCCGTGGCCCTCCTCGGGCACGAGCGCATCGACGAGCAGCTGCAGGCCGACCGCGAGCGCAAAGGCCTTGTGCGCCTGCGGGCCGCCGAAGGGGACGAGGTCCGCAGGCCGCGCGCGCCCCGCGAGGACGTCGCCGTGCGTGACCGCGCCCATCGACACGTCGGCCACGACGGGTGCTCCATCGCTCGAGGGGATGCCGATCGCGAGCGGGTTCGTGCCGGTCAGCGGCTCGCCGCCGTCGGGATGGGGGAGGCGCCGCGGCGAGGTCGCGGTGAGGAGGGCGAGGAGACCCGCATCCGCGAGCCGCCGTGCCCAGTAGCCGAGCACGCCCGTCGGGAACGTCCGCGCGCACACGACGAGGCGCGCACGGGCAGGCGGGGCCTGCAGCTGGGCGCGGACGACGGCCTCGAGGGTCAGGTAGCCGAGCGCGCCGTCGCCATCCCACCGCTCGTAGCCGTCGGTCGCCTCGACGCGGCGGGGGCGCGGCCGCGCGTCGAGCTCCTCCCAGCTCTCGAGCCACTCGATGCGGGAGAGCCCGTGGCCGAGCGAGCCGCGGGCCTCCGCGTCGAGAAAGTGCGCGGCGAGCGTCTCGACGTCCTCGGGCCGGAAGCCGAGGCGCGCCAGACGCGGCCGCGCCTCGTCAGGACGCAAAGTCGACCACCGGCCAGCCGCGCTCGTGCGCGATGCGCCGCAGCTTGCGGTCCGGGTTCGCGGCAACCGGGAAGCCGACAGCTTCGAGAAACGGCACGTCACTGTAGGAGTCGGAGTACGCCGTGGATCCGGCGAGATCGAGCCCCTCGTCTTCTGCGAGCCGGCGCACGGCCTCTGCCTTGCCCTCGCCGTGCGCGGCGCGCAGCGTGCGCCCGGTGTAGACGCCGTCGACGATCTCGCAGGTCGAGCCGATCGCGCCGTCGAACCCGAGATCGTCGGCGATGTGCTGGACGATCTCCTGCAACGTGGCGGAGACGATGTAGACGCGCTGACCGAGTGCGCGGTGCCGCTCGACGAGGTTGATCGGCTCCGCGTACACGAGCGGCCGCAGCACGGTCTCCATCGCGTCGCCGACCAGGCTCTCCAGCTCCGCGACCGAGAAGCCGTTCAGCATCTTCATCCCTTCCTCTGCCGCACTTCGCACGCGCTCGGCGCTCGCACCGCGCATCACGAAGAGCACCTGCCAGAACGCCGACTTGACGAGGTCGGTGCGCGAGATCAAGCCGCGCTTGCGGAGCGACGGCGCAAGCGCGAGCACGGACGAGCGCTTGATCAGCGTGCGGTCGAGATCGAAGAAGGCTGCGCTACGAGACAAGCGGAAGCGTCTTCGTGAACCCGCCCGCGCGGCTGTCGTCGACCGCCGCTGCGATCTCCGCGATCTCGGGGGTGACGAACGGCTCGCCCCGGTCGGCCGACACGCGCACACGCGGGTCGAGCGGGACGCTGCCGAGCATCGGCACGCCGAGCTCCGTTGCGAGCCGGTCGCCGCCGCCCGCGCCGAACACGTCGGAGCGCATGTTCTCGATCACGCCGACGACGCGCATGCCCGTCTTCTGCGCCATCGTCGCCGCGCGCGACGCGACCTCCTGCGCGAGCGGCTGCGGCGTGGTCACGACGACGACCTCGGCGCGAGGCAGCAGCTGCCCGAGCGAGATCGAGACGTCGCCCGTTCCCGGCGGCATGTCGACCACGAGCACGTCGAGCTCACCCCAGTGCACGTCCTGCAAGAACTGCTCGAGTGCGCGGTGCAGCATCGGGCCGCGCCACATCACGGGCTGGTTGTCGTCGAGAAAGAAGCCGATCGACATCAGCCGCATGTCGTGCGCGACGGGCGGCACGATCATCTTGTCGACGACCACCGGCTTCTGGTCGACGCCGAGCATGTGCGGGATCGAGTGGCCGTAGATGTCGGCGTCGAGGATGCCCACCTCGCGCCCGCTCGCAGCGAGCGCAGCCGCGAGGTTGACCGTCAACGTCGACTTGCCGACGCCGCCCTTGCCGGACGCGATCGCGAGCACGCGCGTCTTCGGTGAGAGCTGGATGCCACGCGTCTCGGCGCCGCCGCGTAGTTGCGTCGTGAGCGCCGCGCGCTCGTCGGGCGACATGACGTCGAACTGCAGCGAGACGGATCGCACATCCGGCAGCGTCCCGACGTGCGCCGCGACCTGATCCTCGAAGCTCGAACGCAGCGGACACCCCGCGACCGTGAGCGCGATCGTCACCGTCACGTCGGGGCCGTCGATCGCGACGTCCCGCACCATGTTCAGCTCGGTGACCGGCTTGCGCAGCTCGGGGTCGATCACATGACCGAGCGCCGCGAGGATGTCGTCGCGCGATGCCATGCGGCCGAGGGTAGCTGAGGGGGTGACCGGCGTACGCCGATTCGGGGATTCCGCCCCGGTCCGATTATGGCGATCATCCCGGGATGACCGGTTTGCGGCACCGGCTCGCGGCTCCCGCGCGCACACTCCTCCCTTTTGCCACCGGCGGTGTGCTCGTGCTGCTGCTGGCCAACTGCTTCGTCGGCGTCATACCCGACCTGCCCCTGGTGGCAGTGCTCGCCGTGCTGGTCCCGTTCTCCGCCCGCGCCCGCTACCACCACGAGCGCGACCTCGACCGCGACCTCACCCACCTGACGCGGCTGATCGACAGCATCCCGCTCGCCACGGTCGCGCTGGACTCGGAGGAGCGGGTGGTGACGTGGAACGACAGTGCCGAGCAGCTCTTCGGCTGGCCCGCCGCCGACGTGATCGGGACGCGCGCGCCGTACGTCCCCGACGCGGAGCGAGACGCCTCGAGCGCGCTCTTCCGGCGTCTGCGTGGCGGCGAGCGGCTGTGCGGCGTGGAGGTGACGCGCCGGGGCCGCGACGGACGGGAGCTGGAGCTCGCCGCGTACTCCGCGCCGGTGAACCGCGACAGCGTGCTCGTCCTCTACGACGACATCAGCGAGCGCAAGCGCGCGGAACGCGAACGGGACCGCGCGGAGCGGCGCTACCAGGAGCTGATCGAGTCACTCCCGCTCGTCACGTTCATCGACCTCGTCGACGACGCAGCGACGAACGTGTACACGAGCCCGCAGGTCGTCGACATGCTCGGCTGGCCGCTCGACGAATGGGCGAACGACCCGAAGCTCTTCCTGAAGATCCTTCACCCTGAGGACCGAGATCGCGTGCTCGCAGCCGTCGCCCACGCCAACCGGACGCGCGAGGACTTCGACGAGGAGTACCGGCTGCGACACCGCGAAGGCGGCTACGTCTGGGTCCGCGACCGAAGCACGATCGTCGAGACCGACGGCGGCCCGTTCGCACGCGGCTTCCTGATCGACATCACGAAGCAGAAGCGCCTCGAGGAGCAGCTCATGCAGGCGCAGAAGATGGACGCGCTCGGGCAGTTCGCAGGCGGGATCGCGCACGACTTCAACAACCTGCTCACAGGGATCGGCGGCTACGCGGACCTCGCGTCGGCATCGACCGAGCCGGGCTCGCCCGTCGCGCGCTGCCTCGCAGGGATCATGTCGGCCGCCGCCGAAGCGGCGAGTCTCACCGCCGGCCTGCTCGCGTTCAGCCGCCGGAACGTGCCCGAGCATCGACTCGTCGACGTCAACGAGATCGTGATCGAGGCGGCCGGCCTGCTCGAGCGGCTGGTTCGTGCCGACGTCCGCGTCGAGCTCGAGCTTGCCCAGCCGCTTGCGCCGGTCGCCGCCGACCTCGCACAGCTGAAGCAGGTCGTGCTCAACCTGGCCCTGAATGCACGTGACGCGATGCCCGACGGCGGCACCCTCACGGTCGAGACGGCTCAGGCGCCCAGGCAGGTGATGCTGCGCGTGCGAGACACCGGCGTGGGCATGGACGCCTCCACCCGCTCGCGCGCCGTCGAGCCGTTCTTCACCACGAAGTCGGAGGGCGAAGGCACGGGCCTCGGGCTGTCGGTGGTGTACGGCGTGGTCGACTCGCTCGGCGGGCGGTTGTCGATCGAATCCGCGCCCGGGCTCGGCACGATCGTCGAGATCTCGCTCCCCGCTGCCGAGGGCGCGGCGGAGCCCGCCGCGATCGAGCCCGCCTCGCCCCCGGCTTCCGGCGTCGAGCGCGTGCTCGTCGTCGAGGATCGCAACGTCGTCCGGGAACTGACACGGGACGTGCTCGAAGCATCGGGCTTTGCGGTCGCCGCCGTCAGCAGTGGGAAGGAGGCGCTTGCCGTGGTCGCTTCCGCGGAGCCGTTCGACGCGCTCCTCACGGACGTCGTGATGCCGGAGATGAGCGGCGCCGAACTCGCCCGCGCGCTGCGCGCCGAGCGCGCAGACCTACCGGTCGTCTATATGTCCGGCTACACGGACGACGTGCTCAGCAGCGACGAGCTCGCGCAGCCTGCGACGGCCTTCGTGCGCAAGCCCTTCGGGAACGCCGAGCTCGTGACGGCGCTCCGCGACGTGATCGACTACTGGGACTCGGCGGCGTTGGCGAGCGCAAGCAGCTCCGCCTCGGGCGCGGCCGGCTGACCGAGCCGCTCCTTGAGATAGAGGGCGTTCTCGATCGCATAGCCCTCCCAGTCGTTGTTGAAGTAGGCGAAGACGTCGACCTCCGTCGACCATGTGCGCAGCCGCTCCGCCCATTCGTCGAGCTCCGCATGCGAGTAGTTGCCGTTCGCGCCGCGCGTGCCCCCGTGAAAGCGCACGAACGTGAAGCCGGCCGTCAGCTCGTGCGCCTGGAAGTCGTTTACCTGGGGGCGGTCGCCGATCACGAGCGCGACGTCGTGCTCGCGGAGCAGCGTGTACGTCTCCACGCGGAACCAGGACGGATGACGGAACTCGAAGGCGTGGCGCTGCCCGTCGCGCAGGTGCTCGAGCGCCTGAGCGAGACGGTCGAGGTCGCAGGCGAACGTCGGCGGCAGCTGCCAGAGGAGCGGCCCGATCTTGGGGGAGCGCAGGAGCGGCGCGATGCGCTCGTAGAGGAGCGGCAGGTGCTCGGGGACGTCGAGCAGCCGCTTGATGTGCGTGACGTAGCGGCTGACCTTGACCGCGAACAGGAACCCCTCCGGAGACTCGGTGACCCAGCGCTCGACGATGTGCGCCTTCGGGAGCCGGTAGAACGTCATGTTGATCTCGACCGTGTCGTAGAACTTCGCGTACCACCGCAGCCAGTTGCGCGGCGCGCAGCGCGGCGGGTAGAAGACGCCGTTCCGCCAGTGGGCGTAGTTCCAGCCGGAGCAGCCGATCCTTACCGCGTGAGCGCTGTCGCGAGCTGACGGCACAGCTGGTCATTCCCCGCCGCGGCGACGCGTGAACGTCCGACGAGGTCGAGCGGCGCCTTGCCGAACGGGGGGTCGTCCGGCAGGTCGATCGCGAGGCCCTGCTCACGCACGAGGAGCTGCGCGGCCGCGATGTCGACCGACCGCGCGGCCTTCAGCGAGACGACGCCGTCCACGCGGCCGGCGGCGAAGTGGCAGAGCGTGATCGCGAGCGAGCCCATGACGCGCAGGCGGTGCGCGACGCCGTCGAAGCGCGCCGCGTTCTCCGACACGTACGCCGTCGTCGTCGCCTCGAACGACAGGATCTCGAGCACGTCCTTCGGCCGCTCGGTGACGCGTGCGCCGTTCAGGAACGCGCCGCCGCCGCGCGCCGCCGTCCACTCCTCGCGCGTCCCGAAGTCGAAGACGTAGCCGAAGGTCACGTCGTCCATGGTGTCGCCCTCGGCGACGGCGATCGAGATGGAGAAGAACGGGATGCCGCGCTTCGCGTTCACCGAGCCGTCGA
>CAZDEX010000105.1:0-7004 GCA_964504405.1 uncultured Gaiellales bacterium
CGGCGAGCCAGTCGAAGAGCACGTTGATGCGCCGCTCGATCTCCGCGGTCGCCTCTTTGTAGCCCTTCCCGCCCTTCGGCAGCCCGTCGAAGCGCAGCGGCTCGCCGAACGCGACCGAGCAGGGCGCGAAGTTGCCGATCTTCCAGAACTGGGTTCCGTACACGGCGACCGGGAGCACGGGCACGTCCTCCTGGAGCGCCACCATCGCCGCGCCGGGCTGCGCCGTCCCGGGACGGCCGTGCGTCTGGCGCGTGCCCTCGACGAACAGCCCCACGATCTCGCCCGAGCGAGCCGCGGCGCGCATCATCCGCACGGCGTCGCGGTCGCCCTCGCCGCGCCGGATCGCGACCGTCCCGTGCGAGCGGATGAACCGGCCGAGGACCGGATAGTTCGCCGCCTCGGCCTTCGCGACGAAGTGCACCGTCCGCGGCGAGACGACGCCGACGATCGGGATGTCGATCCAGTGCAGATGGTTGATCGCGTAGACCGCGCCGCCCGTCGCCGGCACACGGTCGACGCCGTACGCGCGCGGGCGCGCGAGCAGCCGCGTCGGGCCGCCCATGTAGACGCGGCCGATCGCCCACATGAAGTCGGCAAGGCGTAGGCTCGACGGAGCCGCCAAAGAGCGCAGGTGCCGGCTTTGCCGGCGCCGAAGCGAGTTCCCGTTCACGACGCGGCGAGCGAACGGGCGCGGATCAGCTCTTCGATCCGCTTCACGACGTCCTCGACCTCGAGACCCGTCGTGTCGATCAGCTCGGCGTCCTCTGCAGGCTGCATGCGCACGCGGTCCGACTCGTCGCGCGTGCGCAAGTCGGTCGCGAGCGCGTCGGCGCCGATGTCCGGCCGCTCGGCCTGCCGGCGCGCGGCGCGCACCTCCGGGTCCGCCTGCAGATACACCTTCACCTCGGCGTTCGGCGCGACGACGGTGCCGATGTCGCGGCCCTCGATCACGGCGTTGCCCTGCGCGGCGAGCTCGCGCTGGCGCACGCGCATCACCTCGCGCACCTCATGATGACGGGCGACGACCGGAACCATGCGATCGATGCGCGACTGGCGGATCGCCGAGGTGACGTCGCAGCCGCCGATGAAGACGCGGCCGACCTCGTCGAAGACGACCGGGCTCTTGCGCGCGAGCTCCCCGAGCGGGTCGCCGTCGGCGAGCGGAAGCCCCTCGCGCATCGCGAGCCACGTCAGCGCGCGGTACATCGCCCCGGTGTCGAGGTAGCGGAAGCCGAGCCGCTCCGCGAGGAGCCGCGCGACCGTGCTCTTGCCGGCGCCTGCCGGACCGTCGATGGCGACGATCATCGCTGCGCTATCTGCTCGAGAAGGTCATAGAAGCCGGGGAAGGATACTCCGACGCTCTCGGCGTCCCGCACTTCCACTCCTTCCCTGGATGCGAGGCCTGCGACCGCCCCGAGCATGGCGATCCGGTGGTCGCCGCGGGAGTCGACCCTGCCGCCGCGCGGACGGGACGGCACGCCGGTCACGGAGAAGCCCTCGTCGTGCGCTTTCGCCCGCACGCCGATCGCGCGCAGCGCGTCGACGACCGCTTCGATCCGGTCGGTTTCCTTGTGCCGGAGCTCACCGGCGCCATAGACCCAGCTCTCGCCCCGCGCATGCGCGGCGAGCAGGCCGAAGAGCGGCAGCTCGTCGACGAGGAGCGGCACCTCGGCGCTCTTGATCGTCGTCGCGGTCAGCTGCGCCGACCGCACCTCGATGTCGCCCAGCTGCTCGCCTGCGACCGTGCGCCGCGAGAGGATCCCGACGCGGCCGCCCATGCGGTCGAGCACGTCGAGCAGGCCGGTACGCCGCGGGTTGAGGCTGACGTCGTGGATCGTGATGCGCGACTCGGGGATCAGCGTCGCGGCCACGATGAACGGCGCGGCCGACGAGAAGTCGCCCGGCACGTCGACCTCGCGCAGGCTCAGACGCTCTGCAGGATCGACGCTGACCGACGACGGCCGCGCCGTCACGCGCGCTCCGGCCGCCCGGAGCATCAGCTCGGTGTGGTCGCGCGTCGGCGCAGGCTCGATCACGGTCGTGCGACCGCTCGCGCCGAGCCCGGCGAGGAGCACCGCGGACTTCACCTGCGCGCTCGCGACGGGGAGCTCGTAGTCGATCGCCTGCAGCGTGCCGCCGGTGATCGTGAGCGGCAGGTGCCCGTCGGTCGTCTCGATCTGCGCGCCCATCCGGCGCAGCGGCTCTGCCACCCGCTCCATCGGGCGCGCCGACAGCGACTCGTCGCCCGTGAGCGTGAAGGTCCCGTCCTGGAACGCGAGCAGCCCGACGACGAGGCGCGCGAGCGTGCCGGCGTTGTTGCATTCGATCTCGGCGGAGCGCAGGCCGCGCAGGCCGACGCCGTGGACGACGAGCTCGTCGGCGCCCAGCTCCTCGACTTCCACGCCGAGTGCGCGCACTGCGCCGAGCGTCGACTCGGTGTCGCCGGAGCGCCCCCAACCGCGCACGTGCGTCTCGCCGTCGGAGACCGCGCCGATCAGCAGCGCGCGGTGGGAGATCGACTTGTCACCGGGGACGGCGATGTGGCCGTCGAGCCGGGCCGCAGGCTCGAACTTCACTCGATCACCGCTGAGATGACGACGCTGTAGCCCTGGCGCTCGAGGAGGTCGGCTGCGCGTTGCGCCTCGCTCTCACCTTCGACGAGCAGCTGCAGCGTGCCGCCGCGCTCGGGCGAGACGTGGTGCAGCTCGAAGTCCTCGATGTTGATCCGCTCGGCGCCGAGCGCCTGCGTGATCGCGGCGAGCACGCCGGGCCGGTCGGGCACGTGCACACGCAGCCGCTGCAGCGAGCCGGGGTCCGGGTACTCGCGCTCGAGCATCCGGCGGCGGTTGCCGGAGGCCTCGCCGATCCAGCGCGCGAGGTAGCCCGCGTCGCCCTGCTCCAGCGCCGCCTCGACCTGCTCGATGCGGCGGCGGTGCTCGGCGAGCGCGGCGCGGATCGCGTCGGCGTTGTCGAGGAAGATGTCGACCCAGATGCGCGGGTTCGCGCCCGCGATGCGCGTCATGTCGCGCAGCGACCCGCCTGCGTGCGCGAGCGGCTCGTGGCCCTCGACGCGCGACTCTCCGGTCTGGTTCGCGACGATGTTCGCGAGCACGTGCGGCACGTGGCTCGTCATCGCGACGAGCCGGTCGTGTGCATCGGCGTCGATCGCGACGGGCGTCGCGCCGAGATCCGAGACGAAGCCGTGCACCTGGCGCAGCCGGTCGGCGTCGGTGTGCGCGTCCGGCGTGAGGAACCACGTCGCCCCTTCGAAGAGGCCGGCCGACGCGTTCTCTGCGCCACGCGACTCCGAGCCGCAGATCGGGTGGCCGCCGACGAAGCGCGGCGAGCCCTGCGCGGCGGCGACGACGGAGGCCTTCGTCGAGCCGACGTCGGTCACCGTCGCGTCGCCTGCCGTCGCGAGCACCTCCTCCACGGTCGCGGCGAGCTGCGCGATCGGAGCGGCGACGACGACGAGATCGGCGTCGCGCACCGCGTCTTCGAGCGACGCGGCAGGCTCGACCGCCTCGCGGGCGACCGCTGCCGCGAGCGCGTCGGGCTCGGGGTCCCACCCGACGACGTCGTCACCGCGCTTGCGCGCGGCGAGCGCGACGGAAGCGCCCATCAGGCCGGTTCCGACGACCGCGATCTTCATGCGAAGGCCCTCACATGGCGGCTGAGACCACGGGTGTCAGACACCACTGCGACCGGCCGCGCGCGCCACCCCAACTGGTGTCTGACACCACTTCGATCTGCGCCGCGCGACGCCCACCTGGTGTCAGACACGCTTCCGTTCGGGCTGCGCACGGGCTACCGCGGTGCCTGGCGCATCAGCTCGGCCAGGCGGAACGCGAGGTCGAGCGACTGGCGCGCGTTCAGCCGCGGGTCGAGCAGCGTCTCGTAGCGCGAGGAGAGGTGCTCCTCGAACACCTCGTCGGCGCCGCCGAGGCACTCGGTCACGTTTTCGCCGGTGAACTCGAGGTGCACGCCGCCGGGCCACACACCGGCGTCCCAGCAGGCGGCGAAGAAGCCTTCGAGCTCGGCCATGATCGTGTCGAAGCGGCGCGTCTTCACGCCGTCCGCGGTGCGGATCGTGTTCGCGTGCATCGGGTCGCTCGCCCACAGCACGGGATGCCCCTCGTCGCGCACTGCGCGCAGGAGCGGCGGCAAAAGGTCGCGCACCTGCTCGGCGCCCATCCGCGCGTAGAAGGTCAGCCGGCCGGGGACGCGGTCGGGGTTGAGCGCCTCGCAGAGCCCGATCGCGTCGGCGGGCGTGGCCTGCGGGCCGAGCTTCACCCCGAGCGGGTTGTGCACGCCCTTGAAGAACTCGATGTGCGCGCCGTCGAGCTGGCGCGTGCGCTCGCCGATCCAGAGCAGGTGCGCGGAGCAGTCGTACCAGTCGCCGGTGAGCGAGTCCTCGCGCGTCAGCCCTTCCTCGTAGTCGAGCAGGAGGCCCTCGTGCGACGTGAAGACGTCGACCTCGTGCAGCCGGCGCTCCTTGACGAGATCGATGCCGCACGCGGCCATGAACTGCAGCGCGCGCTCGATCTCCGACGCGAGCAGCTCGTAGCGGCGCCCTTCAGGGGACGACGAGACGAAGTCTTTGTTCCAGAGATGGACCTGCGTCAGGTCGGCGTAACCGCCCTTCGTGAACGCGCGCAGGAGGTTGAGCGTCGCCGCCGCCTGGTTGTAGCCCTCGACCATCCGCTGCGGATCGGGGACGCGCGCCTCGGCGGTGCGCTCGTCGCCGTTCACGATGTGGCCGCGGAAGCTCGGGATCTCCTCGCCGTCCACAACCTCGAAGAGGTCGGAGCGCGGCTTCGCGTACTGGCCCGCGATCCGGCCGACCTTCACGACCGGCAGCGTCGCGCCGTAGGTCAGCACGGCGGACATCTGGAGCATGATCTTCAGCTTCTCGCGGATCCGGATCGTCGAGAGCTCGTTGAACGACTCGACGCAGTCGCCGGCCTGGAGCAGGAACGCCCTGCCCTCGATCGCCTTGGCGAGGTTGTCCCGCAGGTCGCGCGCCTCGCCGGCGAAGACGAGCGGAGGGCTCGCCTTGAGGCGGCCGAGCGCAGCCGCGGCCGCCGCGGCGTCGGGCCACTCCGGCTGCTGGTGCGCCGGGTGCGCGCGCCAGGAGGAGGGCGTCCAGGTGGAGGAGGCGATTGCCACTGCAATCAGTGTAGTGACCGGAATTTCCTCTATTCTGAGGGCGCAATGGACTTCGCCTCCCGCATTTCCTGGTTGTGGCGCCGCGGGCGAGGCGGAGGCCTGCGCTAACGGCCGCCTCGTCCGCTGACTCGACCCAGCGCGACCACGACCCTCGAGAGGTGACCCCAATGCGCGTTTTCTCCGGCATCCAGGCCACGGGTGCCAAGCACATCGGCAACTACATCGGCGCGATGCGCCAGTACGTCGCGTCGCAGGACGAGAACGACGCGTTCTTCTGCGTCGTCGACCTGCACTCGATCACGACCGACTACGACCCGCAGGATCTGCACGACCGGACGCTCGACCTCGTCGCGCTGCTCTATGCGGTCGGACTGGAGCCGGACCGCTGCACGCTCTTCCTGCAGAGCCACGTGACCGGGCACGCCGAGTCGGCGTGGCTGCTCTCGGCCGTCACCGGGTTCGGGCAACTCGGCCGCATGACGCAGTTCAAGGACAAGGGCGAGGGCAAGGAGTTCGTCTCCGCCGGCCTCTTCACGTACCCCGTGCTGATGGCGGGCGACATCCTGCTCTACCAGACCGACATCGTCCCGATCGGCGACGACCAGCGGCAGCACATCGAGCTCGCACGCGACATCGCGCAGCGCTTCAACTCGCGCTTCGGCGAGACGTTCAAGATCCCGCGAGGCGTCTTCCCGGAGGTCGGCGCAAGGATCATGGACCTCCAGGAGCCGACGAAGAAGATGTCGACGACCGGCGGCACCGAGCAAGGGACGGTGCTCGTGCTCGATCCGCCGGACGTGATCCGCAAGAAGTTCAAGACGGCGGTCACGGACTCGGGCCGCGAGGTCCGGTACGCGCCGGATGAGAAGCCCGGGGTGTCGAACCTGATCGAGATCCTCTCGGTCGCGAGCGGCACGCCGATCCCGGACGTCGAGTCGTCGTACGACGGCCGCGGCTACGGCGACCTGAAGGGCGATGTCGGCGAGGCGGTCGTCGAGCTCTTCCGGCCGATGCAGGAGCGCTATGCAGAGCTGCGCGGCGACGAGGCCGAGCTGCGGCGGCTGCTGCAGATCGGCGCCGAGAAGGCGCGCGAGACGTCGGCCCCCACACTCGCGCAGATGTACGAGCGCATGGGGTTCGTCAGGCCGTAGACCTCGCCCGAAGCGCTTCGACTTCCGAGGGCTCGAGCTCGCGCCACTGGCCGGGCTCGAGCCCTTCGAGCGTGAGCGGGCCGTAGCGCGAGCGGTGCAGCGCCTTCACGCGGTGCCCGATCGCTTCGAACATGCGGCGCACCTGCCGGTTGCGGCCTTCGTGGATCGTCACCTCGATGCGCGCGCCATCGATGCGCCGCACGTCGGCGGGGCTCGTCGGGCCGTCGTCGAGCTCGACGCCGTCGCGCAGCTGTTGCAGCTGCGCGTCGGTCGGCTGCTGCCATGTCTCGACGACGTAGACCTTGTCGACCTCGTACTTCGGGTGCGCGAGCCGGTGAGCAAGATCACCGTCGTTGGTGAGGAGAAGCGCGCCGGTCGTGTCGGCATCGAGTCGACCGACGGGCACGACGCGGCTCGCGTGCCGGACGAGGTCGACCACGGTCGTTCGCCCTTGCGGGTCACTCGCCGTGGTCACGGCGGCCGCCGGCTTGTACAGGAGCACGTAGGCGAGCTTCTGCTTCGCGAGCGGCGCGCCGTCGAGGCGCACGTCGTCGTCCGCCTGGACGAAGGTGTTCAGCTGCCCCGGGTCCCCGTTGACGGTCACGCGCCCGGCCTTGATCAGCTCGTCGGCCTTCCGCCGCGAAGCGACCCCCGCGCGCGCGAGCCAGGCATTGAGGCGCATCG
>CAZDEX010000106.1:0-6942 GCA_964504405.1 uncultured Gaiellales bacterium
TCATTCGGAGCGCAGTCGTCTTGCCGCAGCCCGACGGGCCGACCAGCACGACGAACTCGCCGTCCGCGACCTCGACGTTGAGGTCCGAGACGGCATGGAAGCCGTCGCCGTAGGTCTTGGTCACGTTGTCGAAGGTGATGCCGGCCATGTGCGAGCTCCTTTCTTATTCCTTCACTGCGCCCGCGGACGCGTTCATGATCCGGCGCTGGAACACGAAGAAGATCACCGCGACCGGGATCGTCATCAACGTCGACGCGGCGAGCTTCAACGGATAGCGGTTGCCCGAGCCGAGCTGCCCGGAGGCCAGCTGTGCGACGCCCTTCGTGAGCGTGTTGAGGCTGGTGCTCTGCGCGGAGATGATGAAGTGCGCGAGCTCGTTCCACGAGCCCTGGAACGACAGGATGAAGATCGTCACGAGCGCGGGCCGCGCCATCGGGAGCACGATCGACCAGTAGATGCGGAAGAGGCTCGCGCCGTCGATGCGCGCCGACTCCTCCACGCTGACCGGGATCGACTCGAAGAAGTTCTTCATGATGAACACGCCGGCGGCGTCGACGAGCAGCGGCACGATCATCCCGTAGTACGTGTCGTAGATACCGAGCTGGCGAATGATCAGGAACTTCGGGATGAGGAGCACGACGCCCGGCACCGCCATCACGGCGACGATCGTCGCGAACGCCGCAGCACGACCGCGGAAACGCAGACGTGCCAGCGCATACCCCGCGAGGCTGTCGAGGAACACGCGCAGGAAGGTGACGCTCAGCGTCACGATCACCGAGTTCTTCACCCACAGCAGGAAGTTCTGACCCGCGTAGAGATCGTGGAACGCGACGGTGGTCGCGGGATGCGGCACGAGGCCGAGCGGGTTGGCCGTGGCGTCCGGCTCCGTCTTGAACGAGGTGACGACCGCGATGATGAACGGGAAGACGTAGACCGCCGCGAGGACGAACAGGAACGCGTACGTGACGGAGCTGCCGATGCGGCGGCGGCGCACCGCGCTCGCGTCGGTGCGGGCGAGCGAGCTGCTCATGACGGCGTTCCTCCCGGCGCGGCCGAGGCGATGCGCGAGGTGTTCTGGTCGCCGATCTGCTGTGTCGGCCCGAAGCGCCTGCGCCGCGGCACGCGGTCGGGACTCCTCGTCAGCAGCCGCGTCAGGAGCGTGAACGAGACGATGATCGCGAAGAGGATGAACGCGATCGCGGCGCCGCTGCCCCAGTTGTTCTGGTTGAACGATGCGTCGAAGGAGAGGAATGCCGGCGTGAGCGTCGTGTTCAGCGGACTGCCCTTCGTCCCGACGTAGATCTGGTCGAACACCTGCCAGGTCCCGATCAGGCCCAGCGTCACGACCGTGAAGAGCGTCGGGCGGATCATGGGGACCGTGATGTGCCGGAACTTGCTCCATTCGCTCGCGCCGTCCAGCGCGGCCGCCTCGTTGATCGACTCGTCGATGTTCTGCAGCCCGGCGAGGAAGAGGAGCATGAACGTGCCCGACGTCGTGAAGACGGCGAGGATGATGAAGACGCACATCGCGATGCTCGGGCCGGCAAGCCAGTCCCAGTAGCTGACGCCGAGGAAGTAGCTGTTCGACAGGCCGCCTGACGGCTGGTGCACGCCGAACTGGCCGACGATCACGTGGAAGAGACCGCGTGGGTCGTACAGCCACGACGGCCCCGTCGCGCCGAGGTACGAGAGGAGCTTGTTGACCACGCCGGTCGGCGAGAACAGGAAGAGGAACAGCACGGTGATCGCCACGGAGCTCGTGACCGACGGGAAGTAGAACGCCGTGCGGAAGAAGCCCACGAGCTTCACGCGCCGGTTCACGAGCACGGCGAGGAAGAGCGAGACAGCCGTCTGGATCGGCACGACGAGCAGCACGTAGTAGACGTTGTTGCGCAGCGCTGTCCCGAAGTTGTTCTGGTCGAGGCCGGGCGTCGTCAGGAGGTGGCGGTAGTTGCCGAGGCCGACGAAGTGCGCGTTCGCACCGATCGGGCTGCCGTTGCCGTTCCAGTCCGACAGGCTGACCCACGCCGCCATCGCGATCGGGATGATGAGGAAGAGGCCGAGGATGACGATCACCGGGGCGAGGAAGGTCCATCCTGCGGCAGCCTGGTGACCGCGGATGCCGGGCTCCCGCCTGCGCAACAGACCACCCGTAAAGCGCCCCGCCACTCTCGCCTCCCTTCGTCGTCCGTCGGATGTCGAAGCGTTGCCCGCCGGCGGCATTTGCCGCCGGCGGGCTTCACCGGTTCGTCGGTGGGACGTTTTTACTTCAGGATCGGCTGCAGCTCGCTGTTGACCCGGTCGAGGATCGACTTGGGATCCGTCTGCGGAAGGCCCTGCAGCTGCTGGTTGAAGTCGCCGAGCACCGTTGCGATGTTCGGGATCGTCGGGATGCTGCGCGAGTAGTTGGCACCCGCGAGGAACGCCGCGAACTGCGGGTAGAGCTTGCTCCACTCCTTCGCGTCGGCCTGGACGGACGGCATCACGCCGAAGGCCTTCGCGTTCCCCATCTCGACCTTGGTCTGGGTGAGATACGAGATCGCATCCATCGCCTCGGCCTTGTTCTTCGACGCGGCAGCAAGACCCCACCCGCCGTCGTACTGCAGCGTGCCCTTGCCTGCCGGGCCTGCCGGCAGCTCGACTGCCTTATAGGGAACGTTCGGGTAGTCGTGCGTCATCGCGCCGGCGATCCAGTTGCCCTCGATCGTCATGGCGCACTGCTGCTTGCCGAACGCCTCGCCGCCCCAACCCGCACCGAGCTGGTTCGTGAGCTTGAACGAGCCGGCCTTGATCATCGACTTCACGAAGTTGAAGGCGGCTACGTTGGCCTTGCTGTTCACCGTCGCGGTCTTCTCGTCCTTCGAGACGAGCCAGCCGCCGTTCTGGATCATGAAGACCCCGAGGCGGTGGAACTCGGGCCCGGTGCAGAGGCCGACCTGGCCCGACCGGGTGAGCTTCTTCGCGACCGCGCTGAGCTGCTGCCACGTCTTCGGATAGCTCTTGCTGGTCAGCCCCGCGCTCTTCCAGGAGTTCGTGTTGATGACGAGCGCGAGCGTCGAGAAGTCCTTCGGCGCTGCATAGAGGTGGCCCTTGTACGTGAAGGCTTCACGCAGGCTCGGGTAGAAGGACTTGACGTTCTTCAGGTTGTCGAGCTGCGCGAGGTCGCCCGCCTTGGCGTACGTGGCGACCTGGTCGTTACCGAGGTAGAAGATGTCCGGCGGATTGCCCGACGCGAAGCCCTGGGCGAGCTGCTGCCCGAGGTCCGACGCCACGATCACCTTCAGCTGGATGCCGGTCCGCTTCGTGAACGCCTGAGCGGCGTTGTTGACCGCGAACGTCTCGGCGGGTCCGGAGCTCCCGATCAGAGCGGTGATCGTCGTTGCCTTTCCGCTCCGGTTCGAGCCGAGCGCCGTGCCGGCCGTGACGGCGAGCGCGACGACCATTGCGAGCACGAGCGCGGCCCGCGAGCGAGCGATGCGGGTCTTCCGATGCGCGTTCACTACAGACTTCCTCCTTCGAGCTATCGAGAACGACGTAGGAGCCGGTGGTTGCCTTGGCCGATCGGCTCGGCGGCGGTCACGGCGTCCTCTTGATTGGAAGCGCTTTCAGGAACTGGGCGGCGAGATTACGCCTTTGTCCGTACAAAAGTCAAGAGCACCACCCTTGACATGGGACGTGCGCGCAGGCAAAAGGTTAACGCCGATGGAAGCGGTTCCCAGACCACCTGCACGCATCGCCGACGTCGCGGCGCGGGCCGGGGTCGGGATCGCGACGGTCTCCCGCGTCGTCAACGATCGCGGGAACGTGGCCGCCGCCACCCGGGAGCGGGTGCTCGAAGCGATCCGCGCCCTCGAGTACCGCCCGAGCTCGGTCGCCCAGAACCTCTCGCTGAAGCGCACGCTCGTGATCGGCGTGGTGCTCCCGTTCCTCACCGAGGCCTCCCCGATCGAGCGCGTGCGCGGGATCGTGACCGCGCTCGCGTCCTCGCCCTACGACCTCGCGCTCTACGACGTCGAGTCGGCCGACCGCCAGCGGCGGGCCTTCCGGCTGCTGGCCGACGCCCACCGCACGGACGGGCTGCTCGTCGTCTCGCTCATCCCGCCCGACGAGGAGGTCCGCCGCCTGCGCGCTGCGGCGATCCCCTGTGTGCTCATCGACGCCCGCCACGACGGGCTGCCGAGCGTGGTGATCGACGATGTCGCCGGCGGCGAGCTCGCGACGCAGTACCTGCTCGACCTCGGCCACCGCCGCGTCGCGTTCATCGGCGACAAGCCGGCCGACCCGTTCCGGTTCCAGTCGAGCCGCGACCGCACGCTCGGCTACGAGCGGGCGCTCGAGGCGGCGGGGATCCCGATCCGGCCGGAGTACGTCCGCGAGGGAACGCAGAGCCGGCACGTCGCGCGGAGCATCGCGGACGAGCTGCTCCGTTTGCCCGAGCGGCCGACCGCGGTGTTCGCGGCCTCCGACGTGCAGGCGCTCGGCGTGCTCGAGGCCGCGCGCTCGCTCGGGATCGACGTCCCCGGCGACCTCTCCGTGATCGGGTTCGACGACATCGAGATCGCCTCCTACGCGGGACTGACGACGGTCCGCCAGCGGCTCGTCGAAAGCGGGAGCCGCGGCGCCGAGCTGCTGCTGCGGGCGCTCGCCGGCCAGCCCGCGCCCGCCCGGGTCGAGACACTGCCGCTCGACCTGGTCGTGCGCGGAACGACGCGCCCGCCTCGCTGACACGAGGCAGGCGCGCGCGGCTCACGCCCGGCCGGTCAGGAGCGCCGCTCCCGCAGTTCGATAGCCTGCTCGAAACCGGGGAGCCCCCACCACGAGGGGCTGAGACAGCGCTTCCTGGCGCGTACCCGTCGAACCTGATCCGGGTCATGCCGGCGAAGGGAGTGCAGTGACGCAGTCGATGCTCGAACCGAAGATCCTCGCGCGCGGCGTGGCCGTCGAGCGCGTCGTGCGCGAGCTCGGCGGCAGGCGCGTGCTCGACCGCGTCGATCTCTCGGTGCCGCCTGACGGCCGGATCGCGATCGTCGGCCGGAGCGGCGCCGGCAAGTCAACCCTGCTCTCGCTCGTCGCGGGCCTCGACGAGCCCGATGCGGGCCGGATCGGCGTGGGCGGCGCGGAGAGCGCGTCCGACCGCCTCGAGCGCTGCGCGCTCATGCCGCAGCGCGACTGCCTGCTGCCGTGGCGCACCGCGCTCGACAACGCAGGGCTCGCGCTCCAGAACGCAGGGCTGTCGCGGCGCGAGGCGCGGGGGCATGCCGAGCCGCTGCTCGCGCGCCTCGGGCTCGAGGACGCCGCTAAGCTCCTGCCCGCAAAGCTGTCCGGGGGGATGCGCCAGCGCGTCGCGTTCGCGCGAACGCTGCTCGCGGGCAAGCCCGTGCTTCTCCTCGACGAGCCGTTCGGCGCGCTCGACGCGATCACACGAGCGGAGCTGCAACAGTGGCTCGGCGACGCCCTCGCGCGCGAGCCGCGCACCGTGATCCTCGTCACCCACGACGTCGAGGAGGCGCTCGTCCTCTGCGACCGCGTGGTCGTGCTCGCCCGCGGGACCGTGCAGGCGGAGCTCGACGTCGACGTGCCGCGGGGCGGGTCGCGGCGGGAGACCGTCACGCACCCGGCCTTCACCGAGCTGCGCGAGCGGGCGCTGGAGGCGATCGGGTGAGGCGCTCCTGGCTTCCGCTCGCCGTGCTCGCCGGCGCCGTCGGCGCGTGGCAGATCGCCGTCCGTGCGGGGCACGTCCCGGACTACCTCTTCCCCGCGCCCTCCTCCGTCGCCGCGTCATTCAACGACGATGCGGGGCTGCTCGCCCGCGCGACCGCCGTCACGACGCGCGAGGTCGTGGTCGGATATCTCCTCGCGCTCGTGGTGGCGCTCGCCACCGGCGTGGTGCTGCACGCCTCGACGGTGCTGCGCCGCGCGCTGCTGCCGATCCTCGTGCTCTCGCAGACGGTGCCGACGGTGCTGCTCGCGCCGATCCTCGCCATCCTGCTCGGGTACGGCATCGAGCCGAAGCTCGTCGTCGTCGCGATCGTGTGCTTCTTCCCGATCGTCGTCAACACGGTCGACGGTCTGCGTTCGGCCGATGCGGAGGTCGTCCGGATGATGCGCACGATCCACGCCGGCCGGCTCGACATCTTCCGGCGGGTCGAACTGCCCGGTGCGCTACCTGCAATCTTCTCCGGCGCGCGCGTCGCAGCCACCTACGCCGCGGTCGGCGCGGTCTTCGGCGAGTGGGCGGGCTCCACGTCCGGCCTCGGCTTCGTGATCCTGCAGGCACAGCCCGCGCTCGACACTGCCCGCATCTTCGCCGCCGTGCTCATCCTGAGCGCGCTCGCGGTCGCCCTGTACGCCCTCGTCACGCTCACCGAACACCTCGTCATCCCCTGGAGGACCGTCACCCATGCGTAGCACCGCACTCGCTGCACTGATCGCAACGCTCGTCATGCTCGTCCCGGCCGCGCTCGCCGCCGGGCAGCACGTCTCCCTCACGCTGGACTGGACGCCGAACCCCGACCACGTCGGGCTGTACGACGCGCGCGACACGGGGCTGTTCGCCCGCGCGGGCCTCGACGTGGCGATCCGGCCGCCGTCCGACGCGACCACGCCGCTGAAGCTCGTCGGCGTCGGCAGGAGCGACTTCGCGGTCAGCTACGAGCAGGAGCTCTTCTTCGCGGCGGCCAAGAAGCTGCCGGTCGTGGCGGTTGCCGCGGTCGTGCCGCGGCCGCTCAACACGTTCATGTCGATCGAGCCGCGCGTGAGGTCGCTGCGCGACCTGCGTGGACGCAGCGTCGGCATCACCGGCGTGCCCTCGGACTACGCGACGTTGAAGTCCGCCGGCCTCGCCGGGAGGGTCAAGGTCGTCACGGTCGGCTACAACCTGCTTCCCGCGCTGCTCGCGCATCGCGTGGACGCCGTCCTCGGGACCTACAGCAACGTCGAGGG
>CAZDEX010000107.1:0-6930 GCA_964504405.1 uncultured Gaiellales bacterium
CGCGCACGACGGGTTCACGCTGCGCGACCTCGTCTCCTACAACGAGAAGCACAACGAGGCGAACGGTGAAGGGAACCAGGACGGGACAGACGACAACCGTTCTTGGAACTGTGGCGGCGAGGGGCCGACCGACGACCCGGAGGTGAACGCGCTGCGCGCGCGGCAGCAGCGCAACTTCCTGACGACGCTCCTCCTCTCGCAGGGCGCGCCGATGGTGCTCGGGGGCGACGAGTGGGGGCGCTCCCAGGGTGGGAACAACAACGCGTGGTGCCAGGACAACGAGATCTCGTGGTTCCGGTGGGACGAATGCGACCAGGACCTGCTCGAGTTCACGCGGCGACTGATCGAGTTGCGGCGCGCGCACCCGGTCTTCCGGCGGACGAAGTTCTTCGAAGGAAAGGGCGAGCGGCTCCCCGACGTGTGGTGGATGCGCCCCGACGGCCGGCGGATGACGCGACGCGACTGGGACAACCCCGCGGCGCGCGCGATCGGCGTCTTCCTGAACGGCGACGAGCTGAACGACGAAGGCCCCCGCGGCGAGGAGCTCCGCGACGACTCGTTCCTGCTCATCTTCAACGCGCACTACGAGGACATGACGTTCCGCCTGCCTGCGCGGCGGTTCGGCACGCACTGGGAGCCCGTGCTCAACACCGGCCGGTTCGACGGCGATCGCCTCGTGCCCGGCGCCGACGTCACGGTCGAGAGCCGTTCGGTCACGGTCTTCCGGCGTGGCTAGTGGTGGCCTGCGCCGTGACCTCATCCCCGTGGCAATGAAGTCACACAGGCCACCATTCACGGCGGTCTACCGCCTGCAGCTGACGCCGGAGTTCGGATTTGCGCAGGCACGCGAGCTCGTCCCGTACCTCCGCGACCTGGGCGTCTCGCATCTCTACCTCTCGCCGTCGCTGCAGGCGCGCGAAGGCTCGCAGCACGGCTACGACGTGATCGACCCGCGCCACATCTCGGAGGCGCTCGGCGGGGAGGAGGAGTTCCGGGCGCTCGCGGGCGCCGGGCTCGGCGTGCTGCTCGACATCGTCCCGAACCACATGGCGGCGGTCGACGAGAACCCGTTCTGGCGCGACATCGACCTGCGCCAGATGTACTTCGACGTCGACCTGAAGACCGGCTTCCACCGGCGCTTCTTCGACGTCGGCGAGCTCGGCGGGGTGAAGCAGGAGGACTGGGAGGTCTTCTGGGGCACGCACGCCAAGGTGATCGAGCTCGTCCGTGAGGGCGTCGTCGACGGCGTGCGCGTCGACCACCCCGACGGGCTTGCCGATCCCGGCGAGTACTTCGAGCGGCTCGCGCAGGCGGGCATCGCGCACGTGTGGGCCGAGAAGATCGTCGAGCCCGGCGAGGAGCTGCGCGACTGGCCCGTCGAAGGCACGACCGGCTACGAGTTCCTGAACGACGTGCTCGCCGTGTGCGTCAACACCGCCGCGGAAGGCCGGCTGAGCGAGTTCTACGAGACGTTCACCGGCGACTCGCGGCGGTACGAGGACATTGCGGCGCTGTCGAAGCTCGAGGTTGCCGTGAACATCTTCGAGCCGGAGCTGCGCCGGTTGCACGAAGAGGTCGCCGTCGAGAACCTGCCGCTCGCGCTCGCCTCGTTCCACGTGTACCGCACGTACATGCGGCCGTACGCCGGGGTGATCGAGGATGCCGACCGCGACGAGATCGGCCGCGCGAACGTCTCCGAGGACCTGCGGCGCATCCTCTTCCTGCAGGAGCCCGGCCACGAGGAGTTCGTCGTGCGCTTCCAGCAGACGACCGGCCCGGTGATGGCGAAGGGCGTGGAGGACACGGCGTTCTACCGCTACTTCCGCCTTGCGGCGCTGAACGAGGTCGGCGGGAATCCCGGGCGCTTCGGTCTCGACGTCGCCGCGTTCCACGAGGCGACCGCAAGGCGCGCCGCCCGCTTCCCGCGCCACCTCCTGACGACGTACACGCACGACACGAAGCGCTCGCCGGACGTGCGCTCGCGCATCGCTGCGATCTCATGGCTACCGGACGAATGGATCGCGCGCGTACAGGCGTGGCACGAGGAGCTCGGCGGCCTCGACGATGCACGCGAGGAGCTGCTCGTCTACCAGACGCTCGTCGGCGCGCTGCCGATCGAGCGCGAGCGGCTCGACGGCTACCTCGAGAAGGCGCTGCGCGAAGGCAAGGTGAACACGAACTGGCTCTCACCGAACGAGGAGCACGAGCGCGCGGTGCAGGACTTCGCATGGCGCGCGGCTCAGGTGATCGAGCGCGACCCCTTCCTCGAGCGCGTGCGGGCGATCGGGCGGCAGCTGTCGCTCGCGCAGCTGCTGCTCAAGTTGACCGTTCCGGGAGTCGCGGACATCTACCGCGGCGACGAGCTCGAGGATCTTTCGCTCGTCGACCCCGACAACCGGCGGCCCGTCGACTGGGACGCACGGCGCAGTGCGCTCCAAGCACTCGTGGACGGCGCGCCGGTCGACGAGTCGAACGCGAAGCTCTACGTGATCTGGAAGACGCTCAATCTGCTGCGCGGGCGCCAGGTCTCGTACGAGCCGGTCGACCTCGGGCCGGACATTGTCGCGTTCCGGCGCGGCGACGTGCTCGTCGCAGCGGCCGTCGACCCGAACGCGGAGCTCAGCGTGCCGGGCGACGTGCTCGGCGTGCCGGGGCTAGCTCTCGCTGTCTGACCAGCGCGCGAAGCGGTCGTCGACTTCTTCCGGAGCAGGATCGGCCGCGGGATGCGGCGGGATCTGCTCCACCGCGCGCGCGGGCGCGGCGGCGAGGCGGTCGAGCGCGTCGGCGATGTCCTGCGTGACGCGCTTCAGCGCAGCACTCAGTCCCGCGCGCAGGCTGAGCAGCTGCTCGACCTGCTGCTGCAGCTCACCAACCTGACGAAGGCCCTCGGTGCGCAACGCGGCTGCACGCTGCTCCGCGTCGCCGATGATCGACTGGGCGCGCGTCGAGGCCTCGCGCTCCAGCTGATCGCGGCGTCCGCGCATCTCGTCGAGTGAGCTCGCCATCTCGAACTCACGCTGGCGGGAGCTTTCGATGCGGCGATGGAGCTCCGCGATCTCGGTCTGCATGGCGTTCGCGCGCGCTCTGGTCGCGTCCAGCTCGTGCTGCAGCTGCTCCTGGAGGAGCGTGGCGCGGGCGACGGTGAGCTCGACGTCGCCCTGCCGATAGCCGCGCAGCCATGACCGCCGCAGTGGGGTCTCGCCATTCACCCTAAAAAATAGTAGGGATTTGCGGCCGGTTCCGCCAGCTTGACGCCGGGCGGAATCCCCCGAATCATTGGAGCACCTTCCTGTCGAGTGGTGTCGACCAGGGAGCTTCGGCCCCCGCCGCCGGCTCGCCGGCGCGGGGGCCGGTCTCGTTATCGAGCGGTGTTGTCGCCCGGCTGCACGACGCCGGCCTCGTATGCGAGCACGACGGCCTGGACGCGGTCGCGGAGCTGGAGCTTCATGAGGATCCGCGCGACATGGGTCTTGACGGTCGTCTCGGAGACGAAGAGCGCCTTGGCGATCTCGGCGTTCGAGTGGCCGCGGGCGATCTGCTTCAGCACCTCGAGCTCCCGCGCGGTCAGGTCCTGGAGGCGCGGAAACTGCGTCTGCGGCTTTGGCCCCGTGCCTCTGACGAACTCCGAGATCACGCGGCGGGTGATCGACGGGGAGAGCAGCGCGTCGCCCTCCGCGATCACGTGGATCGCGCCGACGAGCTGCTCGGGCGGGGTGTCCTTGAGCAGAAACCCGCTCGCACCGGCGCGGAGCGCCTCGTACACGTACTCGTCGAGGTCGAACGTCGTCAGCATGAGGATCTTCGGCGCCTCGCCGTTCGACGTGCTCGAGAGGATGCGGCGTGTCGCCTCGAGCCCGTCGAGCTCCGGCATGCGGATGTCCATCAACACGACGTCGGGTGACAACGCGCGCACCTGGTCGACTGCCTCGCGACCGTCCGATGCCTCGCCGACGACTTCCATCTCCGGCTCGGCGTCCAGGATCATCCGGAACCCTGCGCGGACGAGAGCCTGGTCGTCGACGAGGAGGATCCGGATCACGCGCGTCCTTCTACCGGAAGCTGCGCGCGCAGGACGAATCCGCCGCCGTCGCGCGTCGTCGTCTCGAGCGTTCCGCCGTAGAGCGCTGCGCGCTCGCGCATCCCGACGAGCCCATGTCCCTGGCCGTCGGAGTCGACGACGCCGGGGCCGTCGTCCGCGATCTCGAGCTCGACGCAGGAGTCGACGTAGCGCACGACGACCTCGGCGTTCGCGCCCTTCGCGTGCTTGAGCGCGTTCGTCAGCCCTCCTGCACGATGCGGTACGCGGACAGATCGACGCCGGGCGAGAGCTCGCGCCGGTCGCCTTCGACGCGCAGCGTCACAGGCAGGCCGGCTTCTTCGACCTGCGCGATCAGACGGTCGAGGTGCTGCAGGCCGGGCTGCGGCGCGAGCGCGGCGGGCGCGTCCTCGCCGCTCCGCATGACGCCGAGCATGCGACGCATCTCGGCGAGTGCCTGCCGTCCCGTCTGCTCGACGGAGAGCAGGGCCTCGCGCTCCCGCGTCTGGTCGCCCTGAAGAAGTCGGCGCACGCCCGAGACCTGCACGACCATCACGGAGACCGAGTGCGCCACGACGTCGTGCAGCTCGCGTGCGATGCGCGCGCGCTCCTCCGCGGTCGCGCGCTCCGTGGCGAGGATGCGTTCGAGCTCCGCCGCCTCGACGCGCTCGCGCAGCTCGCGTGCCTGCTCCGTGCGCGTGCCGAGCGCGCTGCCGAAGAACCACGCGAGCGTGAGGATCAGCGAGGTCCAGAAGAAGTCCGAGTACGACGACGAGGAGTTCGAGGCGACGACGGCGGCTGTCGCGAGGATCGCCGCCCAGCCGGCGATCGCCTGGCGGCGATCCGGCACGAGGCCCAGCGACACCGCCGCTGCGAGCGCGGCGACGAACGGCATCGTCAGGCTGGTCAGCGAGCTCTCGGTCGCGACGAGCGCGAGGGCGGAGAGCGCAGCGCAGACGAGGAGCGGCGCGATGAACGGATGGCGGCGCCGAAGGAGGAACGGCAGCGTCCAACCGAGCGCGAGCAGGGCGACGATCGGGCGCGGGTGCACGTGCTTCGCGACGAGCGTCTCGACGACGCCGGCGACCGCGAACGTCAGCACGAGCGCCTCGTAGGTCTGGCGGCGGAGTCGCTCGATCACAGCGCGCACGTTGGTCAAGGTATCGCCGGGCATCCGGAGTCGCGTCCTCCCTGCAAACGACGACCAGATCATCCTTGAGGACGACGCACCGGCGCCAGCCCTCCGTCACGGTCCAGATACCCTCGGCCCGATGCTCCGGCCGCCCATCGCGGAGGCCGGAAAGCGGGGGTCGAGGTGCCGCAGCCTCGGCCCCCGCTTAAATCTCGCTGTCGTACGCTGCGCGCGTGGACGAGCCCGGCGTCGATCTGACGGAGACGCAGGCGACGGCCGAGCTCGTCGCCGCCGAGTGGGGCCTGGAGCTCGGAGCGCCGTTCGCGCTCTCGCGCTACTCGTACGTCGCGCCGGTCGGCGACGACGCGGTGCTGAAGGTGGCCTGGGCGGGCGACGACGAGTCGCTCGACGAAGGCGACGCGCTCGAGCTGTGGGACGGGAACGGCGCGGTGCGGCTGCTGCGCGCGGACAAGAGCAGGCGCGCGCTGCTCGAGGAGCGCGCGATGCCGGGCGACGACATCTCGGGCTTGCCCGAGGACGACGCGGTTGCGATCGCGGTCGACGTCGCGACGCGCCTGTGGGTTCGCGCAGGTGCGCCGTTCCGCTGGGTCGGCGACGAGGTGCCACGTTGGATGGACGACGCGGAACGCGAGGGGGAGGAGGGGAGCGAGCTCGTGCCGCTCGCGCGCGAGGTGTACGCGTCACTCGACGTCGGCCGCGAGTGGCTGACCCACGGCGACTTCCACCACCACAACATCGTTCGCCATGGAGACCGTTTCGTCGCGATCGACCCGAAGCCGTACCTCGCAGACCGCGAGTACGACCTGTACTCGTTCCTGCGCAACCCGCTCTCCTACCGCATGGTCGACCGGGACGAGACGGAGCGCCGGATCGCCGCGTTCGTCGCGGCGGGGCTCGACGACTTCAAGATCCGCGCCTGGGCGATCGTCCGCGGCTCGTATCTCGGCGGCGACTCCGCGGAGGCTGCGCTGCTCGCGGGATTGCTCTAGAGGAGGATCTTGACCCAGCCGGGCTTGCACTCGCAATGCAAGTGCGCCTCGGTGCAGCTGCGGCACGTCCACTGGGTCAGGACGATCCAGCGCAGGTGGGCCATCTCGACCGCGATGCCGGCGCAGATCGCCATCAGGAGCTCGGTGTGACCCATGAGACATCCAGCATCGGCATGAAGCGGACGAACCGCATGGGCCGTCCGGCCCATCATTGGAAACCAGGTGGCCCACGGCGTTCCAGTACCCTCCCGCCGTGAGCGCGCCGACGACCCATGCGCAGCCCCGGCTCGAGTGGGACACCCCGCTCTACCAGCAGGCACTGACGCAGTTCGAGCATGCGCTGGAGCTCGCCGGCGTGCCCGATCTGACCGCCACGCGCCTCCGCTATCCGGAGCGCGCGCTGATCCTGTCGCTGCCCGTCCAGCTCGACGACGGCTCGTACACGTCGTTCCCGGCATACCGCGTGCAGCACTCGTCCGTGCTCGGCCCGACGAAGGGCGGCATCCGCTACGACGAGGCGGTCGACCTGGGCGAGTGCGCGGCGCTCGCGATGTGGATGACGTGGAAGTGCGCGCTCCTGCGCCTCCCGTACGGCGGGGCGAAGGGCGGGGTCCGCTGCGACGCGCGGTCGCTGTCGCAGAACGAGCTCGCGCGCATCACCCGCCGCTTCACCGCCGAGCTCGCACCGTTCATCTGTCCGCAGCAGGACATCCCGGCGCCGGACATGGCGACGAACGAGCAGACGATGGCGT
>CAZDEX010000108.1:0-3613 GCA_964504405.1 uncultured Gaiellales bacterium
CACCTCGCCGATCATCCGCCGCTCGCCGGCCGCGGTGTGCAGCGGCAGGAGGCCGATCCCCGGCAGCTCCTCACCGGCGACGTCCTTGTAGGAGCGGCCGAGTAGCTGGTAGCCGCCGCAGACGGCGAGGATGGCGGCGCCGGCTTCGACCGACTCGCGCAGCGCCTCCGTCTTTTCGACGAGGTCGCGCGCGACGAGCGCCTGCTCGCGATCCTGGCCGCCGCCGACGTAGAAGAGGTCGACCTCGCCCGTGGGCACCGGATCGCCCATCCCGATCGCGCGCACGTCGAGCTCGTGGCCGCGCGCCCGCGCCCGCTCGGCGAGCACCGCGATGTTGCCGCGGTCGGCGTAGATGTTCAGGTAGTCCGGATAGAGGTGACCCACCCTGATCTTCATCCGCCGTTCTCCCAGTAGTTGCTCACGTGGCCGCGCGAGGCGACGATCTTGCGCAGCGCGAGCATGGCGGTGTAGGTGGGGAGGACGGTCAGCTCGTGGCCGGGCGGCGTCAGCTCTAGGCCGCGATCGAGCGCGTCTGCGAGCGACGGCACCACTTCGATCTTCAGGCGCTCGAGCCCGCCGTACGCCGCTCGCAGGGCGAGCTCTGCGGCGCGCGACCCGGTCGCGACGAGCGTGTCGAGCCCGTCGAGGAGCGGCTCGAAGTCGACGTCCCAGATCCACGAGACGTCGCGTCCGTCCGCGATCGCATCGTTCAGCGCAACCACGGCGACGCGCGGCGGATCGCCCTCGACGAGCGTGCGGATCGCCTCGTTCGCGCCGGCGGGGTTCTTGATCAGCAGCATCAGGAGGCGCCGGTCCCCGACTGCGATGCGCTCGAAGCGGCCGAACGCCGCGGCGAAGCGCTGGAGGCCGGCGCGGACTTCGGGGAGCGGCACGCCGAGCGTGAGCGCGAGCGCCGCGGCCCCCGCCGCGTTGTAGACGTTGTAGAGGCCCGGTAGCGGCATGCGCACGCGCTGCTCGCCGTCGGCGGTGTGCAGCGTGAACGAAGACCCGTCGAGGCCGTGCAGCTCGATCTCGCGCGCGGCGAGGGCGAGCGGCGGCCGGTCGTGACCGCACGCGGGGCAGCGGTAGTCGCCCAGGTGGCCGACGTACGCGGCGGCGTACTCGTACGGCGTCCCGCAGCGCAGGCAGTACTTCGAGTCGGCCGCGTGCTGCAATGCCGGCCGGGCGAGCCGAGGATCGTCGAGACCGAAGACCAGAGCATTCCCGTGCACGCGGGCGAGATCGCCCACCTGCGGGTCGTCGCCGTTCACGACGAGGCGCGCATCGGGCAGCTCCTCGACCGCGGCCCGCCAGCGGGCCGCCACGATCTCGAGCTCGCCGTAGCGGTCGAGCTGGTCGCGGAAGAGGTTGCCGAGGAGGAGCGCCTTCGGCCGCACGCGCCGCGCGACCTCGGGCAGCGCTGCCTCGTCGACCTCGAACAGGCCGAGTTGCGCGCCGTCGGCGCGGAGCAGGGTGGAGGCGACGCCCGAGACGAGGTTCGCCCCCGAGCTGTTGTGCGCTATCCGCAGCCGCCCGCGCAGGATCTCCGCGACCATCGCGGCGCTCGTCGTCTTCCCGTTCGTCGCCGACACCAGCACGGATCCCTGCGGCAGACGGCGGGCGAGCAGGTCGATCGCGCCCGGATCGAGCTTCCAGAGGAGCTTCCCGGGCAGCGTCGTCCCGCCGCCGCGGCCCGCGAAGCGCGACAGCCTCCCGGCCGCGCGGAGGGCGGCGGACTCGAGCGCGAGCGGGATCGGAGGGCGCATGGACACAACGTATCCGCGCCCCCTCGAACGAGGGAACTTGAGGCGCTCTCACCCTTGAGGGGGAGGTAGAGCAACCTCTATCGAGCGTAGGTTCAGCGTGTTCGGGCGATCCCCCTGCGGCAATCAGGGCGTCCGATGATGTGTATCTGCGGCTCGCGCCTCGGCGCGGAAAAAGGAGAGTGGATGTCTCAAGTGAACGAGCGCGGGGCCCGGACGGAGCGCGGGAGCGCCCTCTGGGGCACCGGGGGTCGTGGTGGCGATCGCTCCAGCGTGCTCTGGGGCAAGGGCGGCCGCGGCATGCTCGTCGCAACGATGGTGGTCGCGCTCACGGCGCCCCTCGCCGCGACGGCTGCTCCGGGCAGCGGCACAGCCCCGGCGCCTGCGCCAACCGCGATCGTCGATCCGGTCCCGACGGGCGGCCCGGCGAACGCTCCCGACGGCAAGACCTGGGTCGCACCCGGCCTGCTCGCCAAGGGCAAGAACAACCCGAACGACAAGGTCGACGTGATCATCCAGAGCTCCGGCGGCCTCGACGGGGCCAGCAAGGCCTGGAAGTGGCTCGCCAATGCGGCCGGCATCGACGCAGGCTCGTCGCAGTCCCTCGGGCTCGTGGGCGGCGTCGCCGTCTCCGTCCCCGCCAAGTGGCTCGACAAGCTGCGGCAGGTACCCGGCCTGATCGTGACTCCGAACGCGCCCGTGCAGATCTCGGGCACGACGAGCCAGGTCAGCTTGAAGTCGAGCCAGCTCTGGCCGTACGAGTCGGGCAACAGCCAGCTCTGGCCGGGCGATCAGAGCCTGTACGCCAGCTCGACGCCTGCGATCGCGGTCATCGACTCCGGGGTGCAGCAGCGCTCCGACTTCGGCGCCCGCATCGTCGCGAGCGTCAACCTGTCGACCATTGCGGGGAACACGTCGCTCGACGACCAGCGCGGTCATGGCACGCTCGTGGCCGGCATCGCCGCGGGCGCCGCTCCGGACCTCGCCGGCGCGGATCCGGTTGCGCCGATCGTGTCGATCAAGGTGATGGACTCGACCGGCCAGGCGAAGACGTCCGACGTCATCAACGCCTGCCAATGGATCCTCGACAACAAGGCGCTGTACAACATCCGCGTCGCGAACTTCTCGCTGCACTCGTCGTACGGCACGAACTTCTATCGTGATCCGCTCGACAAGGCCGTCGAGAAGCTGTGGTTCGCGGGCGTCACGGTCGTGGCCGCCGCCGGCAACTACGGCGTCGCCACGGGCCCGTCGGGCGTCAAGTACTCGCCCGGCAACGACCCGTTCGTGATCACCGTGGGCGCACTCGACCTCGGCGGATCGACGAGCATCAAGGACGACACGGTCGCGCCTTGGTCGGCGTACGGCTACACCTTCGACGGCTTCTACAAGCCCGAGGTGGCCGCTCCCGGCCGCTACATGGTAGGCCCGACGCCGGCCGGCTCCGCGATCCCCCTGCTGAAGCCGGGGAACATGGTCGGGACCGACCGGATCCAGCTCTCCGGCACGTCGTTCGCGGCCCCGGTCGTCTCCGGCACCGTGGCGGAGATGCTCGCGCGCCATCCGAACTGGACGCCCGACCAGGTCAAGGGCGCCCTGATGCGGACGGCCCGCAAGGTGCCGCTCAACCCGAAGGCGGCCGGCGTCGGCGAGGTGACCGCGACCCGCGCGGTGTCCTCCGGGTACACGCCGAATCCGAACAAAGGGCTCGAGCAGTTCGTCGTTCCGGACACGGCTGGGGGCACCCTGCCCGTCTTCGACGCGACGGCATGGTCGAATGCGGCCAAGGCGAGCATGTCGTGGAACTCGATGTCCTGGGCGGATCAGTCCTGGTCGGATATGTCCTGGGC
>CAZDEX010000108.1:3713-6908 GCA_964504405.1 uncultured Gaiellales bacterium
ATGTCCTGGGCGGATCAGTCCTGGGCGAGCATGTCCTGGGCGGATATGTCCTGGGCCGATCTAAGCGTCGCCGACATGACGCAGGAGGACGGGGCCGAGGGCGATGCCGTCTCCGGTACCTCGGGCTACGTCGCGACGGCCGACCAGACGGCGGCCGCGGTCACCGACCCGGACCTCGCGGTCCCGGTCGATCCGGGCATCACCCCGGCCTCGACCGATCCGTTCGCGGCTACCGCGACGAGCACGACGACCCCGACGAGCACGACAACGACGACCGCTCCCACGACGACGACTCCTACGACGACACCGCTCGTCCCGTAGGGGCAGATCTCATCGAAGTGCCCGGAGGCCTGCCCAAAGCGGGCCTCCGGCGTTCCGGGGATCACCCGTCCGGGGGAACCGCTTCTAGCGCCCCCGAATGGGGGATTAGCACTGCCCCCCAGGGGCCGTAACTTCCCATGAGCACTGGCTTCCTGCGGCCCCGCGCGACGGCGCGGAAGGAGAACCATCTGAATGAGTGCGATCCCGGGCGATGTGACGCTCGAATCGGAGAACCGTGGTGACGCACGTGAGCGGCTGCTCCCGCTCCCCGCGCAGATCTACGGGATCGCCGTTGCGATCGCCGCGGCCGCAGCCGCCATCCCGTTCGTCCTGAGGCTCGACGGAAGCACGCACGGCTGGGCCCGGTTCGGCATCCTCGCAGCCGGCGCCGCGGCGACCCACACCTACACGGTGCGAACGGCGAAGGACTCGTCGTTCCACACCTCGTGGGTCTTCCTCATCCCCGCGGCGATGCTGCTGCCTCCGGAGCTCGTCGCCCTGCTCGGTGTGCTGATGCACATTCCGGAGTGGCTGAAGGAGCGGTACGCCTGGTACATCCAGAGCTTCAACATCGCGAACTACACGCTCGGGAACCTCGCGACGTGGGGGGCCGCAGCGGTGCTCTTCCGAGCGCACGGTCTCATCCCCGACGACCACCTGCGCTGGGCGATCGCGGGCCTCGCGGCGTGCCTCGTCGCAGTCGCCGCGAACCACATCGTGCTGGCGCCGATGATGACGCTCGCCCGCGGCCACTCGCTGCGCGAGTCGGGCATCTTCTCGTTCGAGAGCCTTTCGACGGACTTCATCCTCGCGACCCTCGGGCTCGCGTTCGCTGCGTTCTGGGACTCGAATCCGTGGCTGATCCCGTTCGCCGTCGCGCCCCTTCTCCTGATCCACCGCTCGCTTGCGATCCCGCAGCTGCAGGCGGAGGCACGCGTCGACCCGAAGACCGGCCTGTACAACGCGCGCCACTTCGCCGTCGTGATGCAGGAGGAGCTCGGGCGCGCCCAGCGGTTCCAGCGCCCGATGTCGCTGATCATGGCCGACCTCGACCTGCTGCGCGACATCAACAACACCTACGGCCACCTCGCGGGCGACGCGGTGCTGCGCGGCATCGCCGAGGTGTTCCGCCAGCAGCTGCGCCACTACGACGTGCCGGCTCGCTTCGGCGGCGAGGAGTTCTCGATCCTGCTCCCCGAAACGCCGCCCGACCAGGCGTACGAGATCGCCGACCGCATCCGCCGCGCCGTCGCCGCGAGGCTCTTCGAGGTCGAGACCTCGAGCGAGCCGATCCGCGCCACGATCTCGATGGGCGTCGCCGGCTTCCCGCGCGACGGCCAGGACATGAACGAGCTCGTCCACCAGGCCGACCTCGCCGTCTACCGCGCCAAGCTGCAGGGACGCAACCGCGTGCTCGACGCGTCCGACGAGCCGCTGCTCGCGCAGCCGGAGAAGCGCGGCCCGCGCCTCGTCTCACTGCCCGCCCAGTCGCCGGAGCCGGTGCGGCCGCTCCCGCCCGCGGCGGAGATCATCCCGGACGTCGAGCGCCGTGCGGCCTCACGCCCGCACAATCCGCCCGCGCCGCGGTTCTTCGCCGTCCCGCGGCGCCTGGCAATGCTCGTCGGCCTCGTCGGTGCGCTGGGAACGGCCGCAGGCGTCGCCGCGGCCTTCTTCGGCAACTCGACAGACGTCGTCGGTCTCGTGACGATCGTCGTCCTCGTCGGCCTCGGCCAGGTGCTGTCCCTCGAGGTGGAGGAGACGGGCTCGATCTCGGTCAGCGCCGTCGGCGCGCTCGCCGCCGCAGCGATCATCGGTCCGCGCGCCGCGATTGCGCTCGCGCTCACGATGTCCGCGGTGGAGTGGAGCGCACGCCGTGCCGTCTTCCACCAGCTGCTCTTCAACGTCGGTGCACTGTCGCTCGCCTCGCTGGCGGCAGCCGCGATCTTCTCGGTGCACATCTCGGGCCGCATCGGCACCGGGATCTTCGTTGCGTCCGGGCTTCTCGCCGGCCTCGTCTACATGGTCGTGAACATGGGCCTCGTCTCGATCGCCGTCGGCGTCGAAGGGCGAGAGAGCCCGATGCGGGTCTGGCGAGAGCGCTTCGCGTGGCTCGCGCCCCACTACGCCGTCTACGGCTTCATCGCTGCCGTCATCTACGAGGCGTACAAGCCGATCGGGGCCTGGGCGATCGTCGTCTTCGCGCTACCGCTCTTCCTCATGCGCAAGACGCAGGAGGCTTATCTCAAGCACACGCAGCGGTCGGCCCACAAGCTGCGCGAGGCGGCAGAGACGATCCAGTCGCAGAACGTCTCGCTCGAGCAGGCCAACAAGCTGCTCAAGGAACGCTCGACCGCCGCGATGGAGTCCCTGTCGGCCACGGTCGACGCGCGCGACGCGTACACCGCCGGCCACTCGCGCCGCGTGCAGCAGCTCGCGCTCGCGATCGGGCGCGAGCTCGGCCTCTCGCACGCGGAGCTCGAGCTGCTCGGTCACGCCGCGCTCTTCCACGACATCGGCAAGCTCGGCATCCCGGACGCGATCCTCCTGAAGCCGTCGAGCCTCACCGACGCCGAGTGGGAGATCATGGCGAGCCACGCGGCCGAGGGCGCATCGATCATCAATCGCCTCGGCTTCCTGAGCGACGCCGTGCCGTCGATCCGCCACCACCACGAGCGCTTCGACGGGAACGGCTACCCGGACGGGCTCGCGGGCGAGGACATCCCGCTCGGCGCGCGGATCATCCACGTCGCGGACGCGTTCGACTCGATGCTCACGACCCGCGTCTACCGCCCGGCTCGCCCGGCGAACGAGGCGCTCGATGAGCTGCGCCGGATGGCCGGCTCGCAGTTCTGCCCGCGCTGCGTGGGCGCGCTG
>CAZDEX010000109.1:0-6898 GCA_964504405.1 uncultured Gaiellales bacterium
TGCGGCGATCACGGGAACGTATGTTCTACACGAACACCTGTTCCCCTGTCAAGCTACAGGCAACTATCCCCTCACGGGGGGTAGACTCTCAATCAGCATGGCAAGTAGACGCTTCCGCCCTGGGCGGAGCGTCGGCGCATGGTGGTTCTGGGTCTACGGCCACTTGTGGCCGTGGCCGCGAGTGTTAGGTGGTTTCGGGGATGAAGACGGCCAGCGCGTCGAGGATGTCCTTGACGGTCTGCGCGGACGCTTGGAGAACGTCCGTAACGACCTCGCCCTCAATCGGGTTGGGCGATCCCTTGTCGAAGAGTACGTCGAAGGTCGCATCGGTCTGCACGTCTGCGGCCTTGTTCGTCTCGGGGTCTCCGAATCGCGCTCGGCCAAGTTCCATGCCGTCAAAGAGGCTGTGAAGCGTCTTGACGCCGGTGAGGGGATGGACGTATCCAAGCCCGACCCCTGCGGTTGTCTTGCCGACGGTCTTGAGGTCATGGGCGTGGGCATTTCGGAGGACAGCGACGGCGACATGGAGGGTTCGGTGCTTGTCGGTGTTCGACATGGTGTTGAGGATCGCCAGTGGGTGCGTGGGGTCTTCAAAGGGCTGGATGCCTTGGATGATTGTCCGTGCTCCCTCGGGAACACCCGCTATCTGCTTCGGCGCTTTGCTGCAATACCCATGCTCCCCGTGTTCGCGTTGGAAGATGGGGAATTGCAGGCCCCGCTCATTCGGGGGCGTCTCCTTGCGTGTCCCTTTGATCGCCAGTTGGTAGATGGTGTGGTCGAGCGCGGAGCGAAGACTTCCGAGCACGTCTCCTATCCGGAGTCCCCATCGCGTCAGCGGGGCTTCGTCCCTAATGCGGACGGTGATGACGTGTTGCTCTGTCTCGGCGTCGAAGTTCGATCCGACGGAGTAACCGCCACAGTCGAAGAAGCCCGTAATGTCGTCGTCGAGCATCTGAATGTGGTGGTTTGCCCACGCGAGCTTTGCGCGAGGTCCGTTCATTGACGCAGGCAAGCGCTAACCTCAACACGAATGGAGAAGCCCGTGCAAGAGCCGGCCTCTACGCAGACCACGCCGAAGGGCTACGAAATCCCTGTCCCGAAGCGGGATCAGGTGCTCGGGTTCTTCAAGAAAGTCGCCAAGCCCAAGAAGGGCTAGCGAACTCGACTCGCGGACGCTGCGAGCAGATCAAGGAACATCGCCCGTCCGTTGCCGCGACGGTTGTAGCGCCACGTGTACTCGTTGAGGTAGCCCTGAAGCCACTTCACCGAGACGGAGTGGTAGACGCCGCGCACGCCGTTCTTGAACAGGGAGAAGAAACCTTCGATGGTCTGCGTGTGGACGTGCCCGTCCACGTAGACGCGCCCGGAGTGATTGATCCGGTGGTGGGTGTACGCCTGCTCGACCCCGCTGTATCCGGCGTAGTCGTCGGTGTAGACGACCGAGCCCTTCTCGACGGTCTTGGCGACCTGCGAACGCAGCGTGTAGCCGTACCTGCTCGGCACCTGCATGGCGACGACGCGGCCACCGCGCTCCACGAATCCCATGACCGTGGCGCGGGGCTTCGCGTACGGGCCGACCGTGACCCCGCGTTCCCGCGCCTTGCGCTTGTCGGACTCGCGCATCTTCCCGCCGTGCCAGGTCTCGTCGACCTCGACGTGGCCGGTCAGCGGCCCTTCGTCGTCGTCGGCCATGACCTCGTTGCGGATCAGGTTGAACATCCGCCATGCGGTCTTGTACGTCACGCCAAGCTCGCGTTCGAGCTGCTTGGCGGAGACCCCGCATCGAGTGCTGGCCATGATGTACATGGCGAAGAACCACAGGTGCAGCGACGTGGCCGACTTGTGGAAGATCGTCCCGGCGAGCGGGTGCAGGTGGTAGCCGCACGAATCGCAGTCGTAGGCAGGGCGATCCTTGACACGGTGGAACTTGCGCTCGCGGTCGCACTTCGGGCAATGCGTGTGCGCCCCGTCGGGGGCGAACCGCTCACGCCAGAGCCAGTCCAGGCAGGCCGCGTCGTCGGGGAACTGCTGCATGAACTCGACCAGCGAGTAGTCCGACTCGGACGCCGTGCCGCGCTTCGGGTTGTTCCGATCCACCTTGGACATGGAGTGATCGTCTCATGAAATCTACCCCCTGTCAAGGGATAGTTACCAAGCTACACTTCGACTCCGGCAATCAACTCACTTCTGAGGAGGAAATTGGGACGTGAGAGGCGTGACTCTGCTCCTGTCATACGCGCTCTGGCGACTCTGGAGGCGCGACCGGAAGCGACTTGGCGCCCTTAGCGACGCTGACGACGATGCCTCGGAGATTGCGCTCGGGGAAGCCGTCCTTGCTCGTGCCGAATCGTCCATGCGTATCGAACTCGGGGTAGCGGACACAGTTGATCTCAAAGCCGTTGGCCTCGCGACAGCGGACGTCGCGGCTCTCACGATCAGCGTCCTCTTCCACAAAGACCTCCCGGCTTGGTGGATTTCGGTGACGATCATGGCTCTCGCGGGCGTGTGCTTCTTCTTCGTTCTGCGTCAGCGAGAGTGGTTCTACGAGCCCAATCTGGACCTGTTTTGGGCCGAACATGTGGGCCAGCCGCCGGCCCAGATCACCGAGGCGATGCTCGCAGCGATTGTTGAAGCGCGGGGGAAGAACCGCCATCACATCGAAAACAAAGCGACATGGTTCCGGTGGGGCTATTGGTGTCTAAGCGCGGGCCTACTCGCCCTCCTTGCGAGCGCTGTGAAGCGAGCCGTCGGGTAGAATTCGGCTATGGCTAAGGGTCCAAAGTCACTTCCTAAGGGCTCGACGAAGCTCGGCGGGATCAAGCATTAACCCTCGCTAGTCCGCGTCGCGAACCGCTCAGCGCCCGAGCCGTGTCTTCCGCTTGATCCCGAGCCGCCGCTGGACAGCCTGGTCCTCCTCGCCGTCCTTCTTCGCAGCCCAGACGAAGAGCCAGAAGACGACCGCCGTCGCGAGCAGCGTGACCACGGCAACGGCGACCTCGACCACGATTGTCATGAGGGAAGCCTAGGCCGTGGAAACCAGCCGCCGGAAGGCGTAGGCTCGACGACGTGGCGCTTGCGATCACCCCCGGCCGCGATCCGGACGAGACCCCCGACGACCGCGTCTTCGCGAACATCGCGACCGCAGCGCTGGTCGTCGTCGCGGTCGGGTTCGTGGTCTGGCTCGTCTGGGTGTACCTCCTCTAAGGCCCGCCCGTGCCCGTGATCGTCGGTGTCGCGCTCGGCGGAGCGCTCGGAGCCTCTGCGCGCTACCTGCTCGACCGCACGATCGAGCAGCGCAGCTTCTCGATCTTCCCGTGGGCGACGTTCACGATCAACATCTCGGGCTGCTTCCTGATCGGCGTGATCGCCGCAGCACTCGTCGACCGCCACCACCTCCCCGCCTGGATCCGCATCGGGCTCGTGATGGGGGTGATCGGCGGCTACACGACGTTCTCGACCTTCGCGCAGGAGACGCTGACGCTGATCGACGCCCACGATGCGGCCGTCGCGCTCGCCTACGGGCTCGGCAGTGTCGCCGTCGGGATCGCCGCGGTGTACGCCGGCGAGCTAGTCGGCCGAGCGCTCTAGCACGACGACCGGGATCTCCCGGTCGGTCTTCGTCTGGTACTCGTCGTAGTGCCGCCAGCCCTCGTTGGCCTTGCGCCAGAGCCGCTCTCGCTCCTCGCCCTCCGCGGTGCGCGCACGCACGGGGAACACCTCGTCCTTCACCTGCAGCTCGACGTTCGGATCCTTAGCGAGGTTCTCGTACCAACCGGGGTGCTCCGGCGCCCCGCCCTTCGACGCGACGATCACGTACCGGTCGCCGTCCTGCGCGTAGATCAGCGGCGTTGTCCGCCGCTCGCCGGACTTGCGCCCCGTGGTCGTGAGCAAGAGGATCGTCGACCCCTCGCGCCAGATGTGGCCGACCTCGCCGCCCGTCTCGCGGTACACGTGCACGTGCTCGTCGCCGAAGAGGTTCTCCGCCTCGCTCATGGCTCTCTCCTTTTCTCTGAGGTCACGTCGATACGCTAGCCCGATGGATGCCCCCCGTTACTGCTACCGGCACCCGGACCGGGAAACCGGCCTGTCGTGCTCGGAATGCGGCCGCCCGATCTGTTACGAGTGCATGACCCCGGCGCCGGTCGGCCTGCGTTGCCCTGAGCACTCCGGCAAGCCGCAGGGCGTGCAGAAGGTGACGCGCGCGGTGACGGGCGCCGGTTCGCGCCGCATGAATCTGATGACGCTGATCCTGATCGGGATCAACGTCGCGGTCGCGGTCGTCGAGTTCGCGAGCAGCTCGAGTGCCGACTTCCTGAACAACTCGATCTACGAGCGGGGCGCGCTCTTCGCCAGCCTGATGAACTCCCAGGGGCAGGTCGTCGGGGTGGCGCACGGCGAGTGGTACCGGCTCTTCACGGCGATGTTCCTCCACGCGAGCTTCTTCCACATCGCGCTGAACATGTACTCGCTCTACTTCGTGGGGTCGATCATGGAGCAGGTGATCGGCCGGTGGCGCTTCCTGCTCCTCTACCTCGTGTCGGGCATCGCCGGTTCGGCCGGCGCGCTGTTCGTGAGCCCGCAGACGCCCACCGTCGGCGCGTCCGGCGCGATCTTCGGAATCCTCGGTGGCCTCCTCGTGCTCGAACGGCAGCGGCACATCTCGACCGGCGGCCAGGTCGCGGGCCTCATCGTGCTGAACCTCGTGATCACCTTCGTCTTCAGGGACTCGATCTCGGTCGGGGGCCACGTCGGCGGATTGATCGGCGGAATCGTGTTGATGCTCGCGCTCCTGCAGTTCCGCCGCTCGACGGTCTACACGCTCCTCGCCGCAGCCGCGCTGCTGGTCGTGTCGGTCGCGCTCGCGTACGCAAAGGTGCGCAACTACCGGTAGACGACGGCGGCGCTCCGCGGCGCGAGCACGAAGCTGGACACGGGATGCGTCGTGAGGGCGGCGTCAGTCGCTCCGTCCGGCGTGACCAGGCCGCCGCCGTGCACGTCGGCCATCTGGCCGCTGAACGTCACCGTCTGCGCGGTATCGCCGGGATTGACGAAGACGCGGCCGTGCTGGAACGCGCGTGTTGCGACGGCGCCGTACGCGGCGACGCCGATCGGCGCGCCGAGCGCGAGGTCGTACTCCGGCCACCACTCCGCCTGCTGCAAGGTCTGCAGGTTCACGTACGTGCGCGTCCCCTGCACGAGCAGGAGCGACGCGACATCGAACATCCGCTCCTGCGCGTTCGCCGGATAGCTCTGGGCGATCACGATCCTGCCGCGCCGTGCGAGCGACCAGGCGCGGCGCTGCTCGAGCAGCCAGTCCCCCGGCGCGAGGTTCGTCGCCCATCCTTCGAGCATCACGCCGGCGATGTGCGAGTAGTCGGTCGCGTCGCGCGTCGTGACCCATGCGCCGACGTTCGCGACCACCGGCTTGCCGACCCGCCGCTCCACGAACGGGAGCCAGCGTTCGAGCTTCTTCGACCACGCACGCTCGAACGGTGGGTCGAGATCCCTCAGCGGGGGTTGCCAGGCACTTCCGCCGAACTCGTTCGGGACGGAAGCAGAGTCGAGAAACGCGCCCCACGCACCGGTGTCCGCGATCTGCTGCTTCAGCTGCGCCGTGAAGAACCGCTGCCAGGACGGGTTGTCGGGGTTCGTCAGGTACCAGCCCCACTGCCGCATCAGCTCGCGCCGCCCGGCGACATGGGTGAACCACTGCTCCTGCGGCCTCGCGGGCCACTCGTCGATCCAGCGATTCCCGTCGATCACCTGCGTGTGCCGGCCGAGCCCGATCGCGAGGCGGTACTGCAGGACCTCGAAGCGCGGGTTGATCCGCTTCAGCGCCGCGATCTGCGAGCGGGGCAGCTTCTGCGCGCCGGCTTCATGCGTCGCGACGAAGCGCAGCTGCGCCGGCGTGAGGTTCGAAGCGAGCTGGTCGTCCCAGACACGCACGGTCGGCGGCTGCGCGGCGGCAAGCAGGAGCGTGGCGAGCGCGGTTGCGGCCAGCACGAGTGGATCGTGACAGACGCGGCGCGTGAGAGAATGCGGGCGTGATCCGCGCTCGCCTCCTGATCGCAGCCGCAGCGCTCGCCCTGGCGCCTGCCGCCGGGGCCTCGACGCAGCTCGGCATCTACGGCAACATCGCGCGGTTCGACGCGCTGACCGGGGGGCGCTCGCAGGTCGGGCACGTGATCGCAGGCTGGGGGAGCACGAACTTCGACCAGATCTGGCCCATGCTCGGCCCCACGCCGATGCTCGGCTTCGACAACGGGCTCGGCGCGATCACGATGCAGGCGCTCGCACGCGGGGCCGGCGACAGCTACCTGCTCGCGATGAGCGAGTCGGCGCGCAACCTCGGCAAGCCCGTGTACATCCGGCCGTTCGGCGAGATGAACGGCCACTGGAACGCGTACTGCGCGTACAACACGAACGGAACGCCGCGCGGCGTTGCGTACTCGACCGCCAACTTCAAGAAGGCGTTCCAGCGGATCTACCTGATCATGCACGGCGGCCCGACCGTCAATGCGACGCTGGCGCGGCTCGGCATGCCGCCCGTGCGCATGGACGTGCCGACGAACCCCTTCGTGAAGGTCGTGTGGAACCCGCAGGGCTACGGCAGCCCCGACGTCCCGGGCAACAGCGCGCAGGCCTACTACCCCGGCGACCTCTACGTCGACGTCGTCGGCGACGACCTCTACGACATCGGCGGCAGAGCAGAGTTCGCCGCGGCCGACAAGCTGTACAAGGCGCACCCGTCCAAGCCGTTCTCGTTCCCCGAATGGGGTCTGTGGGGAATCGACGACCCGTCGTTCGTCAAGCAGATGGCCGACTTCGTGAAGACGCACCGGCGCACGAGGATGATCTCGTACTTCAACGCGAAGGTGGGCTCGATCTTCGACCTCGC
>CAZDEX010000110.1:0-6889 GCA_964504405.1 uncultured Gaiellales bacterium
GGAGTGCTACATCCGCCCGATCTCTTTCTACGGCTACGGCGAGCTGGGCGTCGCCGCGCGCAGCAACCCCGTCGAGACGGTGATCATGAGCTGGCCGTGGGGCACGTACCTCGGCGAGGAGAATCTCGCGCTCGGCATCAAGGCGAAGATCTCCTCCTGGCAGCGCGTGTCGCCGAACATCGTCCCGCACGTCTCGAAGGCGACCGGCGTGTATCTCAACTCGATGCTCGCGGTCACCGAGGCGAACAACGCCGGCTACGACGAGGCGATCCTGCTCACGCCGGAAGGGCTCGTCGCCGACGGTTCCGGCGAAAACATCTTCGTCGTGCGCGACGGGGTCATCTACACGCCTGACCTCGCCACGGGGATCCTTCCCGGCATCACGCGCGACACGGTCACGCAGATTGCGCAGGACCTCGGCTACAGCGTCGTCGAGAAGGGGCTCATCCGCTCCGACCTCTATCTGGCGGACGAGGTGTTCATGTGCGGCACCGCCGCCGAGGTGACGCCGCTCCGCTCGGTCGACGACCACGAGATCGGCGTCGGCGAGGTCACGTTGCAGATCCAGCAGGCGTACCTCGACACGGTGCGCGGCAAGAGCGAGCGCTGGGCCCAGTGGCTCGACCACGTGCCGCAGCTCGCGCGTTCTTGAGCACGACAACTCGCATCAATCTGTCCGCTCCGTGGATCGACGAGCGCGACGAGGAGCTCGTGCTCGAGGTGCTGCGGTCGGGCTGGCTGTCGCTCGGCCCGACCGGGCCGCGCTTCGAGTCGCTGCTCGCCGAGCGCGTCAGCGCGCCGCACGCCGCGGCCGTCTCGTCGGGGACTGCGGGGCTGCACCTCTGCATGCGCCTCGCCGGCGTCGGCCCGGGTGACGAGGTGATCACGTCTCCGTACTCGTTCGTCGCCTCCGCGAACTGCGCGATCTACGAAGGTGCGACGCCGGTTTTCGCGGACATCGACGCGCACACATACAACCTCGATCCCGACGCGGTCGAAACGTCGATCACTCCGCGCACGAAGGCGATCGTCGCCGTCGACATCTTCGGCTACCCGGCGGAGTACGACCGGCTGATCCCGCTCTGCGAGGAGAACGGCATCGCACTGATCGAAGACTCGTGCGAGGCGCTCGGTGCGACGTACAAGGGACAGCCGCTCGGCTCGCACGGCCATCCGGCCGTCTGGGCCTTCTACCCGAACAAACAGATGACGACCGGCGAGGGCGGCGCGGTAACCACGCACAGCGAGGACGAGCACGAGCTGATCGTCTCGCTCCGCAACCAGGGACGGTTGGAGACGTCGAGCTGGCTGCAGCACGGCCGACTCGGTTACAACTACCGCCTTGACGATCTGTCGGCCGCGCTCGGCATCGGCCAGCTCGAGAAGTTCGACCGGATCCTCGAGGCGCGCCGCGAGGTCGCCGTTCGTTACGACGAGCTGCTGCGCAACGTCGACGTCGAGACGCCCTTGCCGGACGACGAGGATCACACGCGCTCATGGTTCGTCTACGTCGTGAAGGTGCCGCGCGAGGTCGACCGCGACGCAGTGATGGCGCGCATGTCCGACGACGGGATCGCCACGGCGCCGTACCTGCCGTCGATCCATCTCCAGTCGTACATGCGCGAGCGCTACGGCTTCGGCGAGGGGATGCTCCCCGTCAGCGAGGACTGCAGCGCGCGCACGATGGCGCTGCCGTTTCACGCCCGCCTCGACCGCGCGGATCAAGAGCGCGTCGTCGAAGCGCTCCGCAGCGCCCTGGCCTAAACCTCCGCACAGGCAAGCGCACAGGTGTCTGACACCCGTGCGAAGCGCCGCCGCGAAACGAACCCGCGTCGAGGTGTCAGACACCCCTTCGGGCCGCTCCTAAGATGCACACGTGGTGAACAGGGTCGTCCTCGGCTGACGTGGGGATCATCCGTAGGCTGACGGCCGCGGACGCCGAGGAGCTGACCGCGCTCCGGGTCCGCAACCGCCCGACGATCTCCGAGTACGAGCCGGACTGGGACGATCCGAGCGGTTCGCGATCCTCGACGGCGACGCGATCGCGGGGATGATCTCCATCGGGTACGTCGTCGACAGCGGGCGCAACGGGCGCGGCCTCGCGACGGCGGCGATCGCCGAAGCCGTCGACTACGCATTCCGCGAGCTCGGTCTGCACCGGATCGAGGCCGACACCGCCGTCGACAACGTCGCGTCGCTGCGGGTGCTCGACAAGAACCGCGTCACGCGCGTCGGCCTCCTGCGCGCGCACCTGAGGATCCACGGTGACTGGGTCGACCACTACCTGTGGGAGCGCATCGTTGGCGATTGATCCGATGCACGGCTGCGTGCTGACCGCGCTCGCGCTCCCGAAGTTCCTCCGCTACGACGCCGGTGCTGGACCTCTGGCGTAACGTCCACGAGCTCGCGCCGGCGGTGGTCGGCGCGGAGCTGTACGTCGACGGCGTCGGCGGACGCATCGTGGAGGTGGAGGCCTACGACCACGAGGATCCCGCCGCGCACGGGTACGGCAACAAGCGGACGCCGCGTAACGCGGCGATGTTCCTCCCGGGCGGCCACGCGTACGTGTACCGCTCGTACGGCATCCACTGGTGCCTGAACTTCGTGACCGGGGAGGAGGGTGAGGCGAGTGCGCTGCTGATCCGCGCGCTCGAGCCGCTGCAAGGGCTCGACACGATGCGCGCGCGGCGCGGGCTCGACGACGTGCGTCTGCTGGCGTCGGGGCCCGGGCGGTTGTGCCAGGCGCTCGCCGTCACCAGGGAACTCGACGGCCTGCCGCTCGACGAGCCGCCGTTCGAGGTCCGTCCGCGCACCGAGCCGGTGGAAGTGGTCGTCGGCACGCGCATCGGGATCACGAAGGCCGTTGACCGCCCATGGCGCTTCGGCCTCGCAGGCTCGCGGTTTCTCAGCCGCGCGTTCCGCGCACCGTGATGGTGATGTCGAGGCCCGGCGCGGACGCGGTGCCGGCGGCCCGCGACTGAGTGACGACGACGCCCTTCGAGTCGCCGTCGACCTTCACCTTCAGTTGGAGCTTCGCGAGCGTCCGCTGTGCGCGTGCTAGCGGCATGCCGGTCACGCGGGGGATCACGCCGTGCAGCGACTTCTCCGAGATCAGCGTGATCTTGTCGTACGCCGACGCGGTGCCCTGGCGCGGCTCCTGCCCGACGACGTACCCGATCCGGTCGCCCGTCTTCGCGGGCTTGTAGACGATCAACGGCGTCAGCGGCTGGCCCTCGAGCTTCGTCTTCGCGGCGCCGATCGACTTGCCGACCACGTCGGGGATCTCGACCTCGTTGGGCTTGCACGTCGCGACCTTCTTGGGCTCTTGGCCGCTGTAGAACGCGAGCTGGTACGCGCTGTGGCACACGCCGTTGTCGCGCATCAAGAGTCCGCCGCGATTCACGACCGTCACCGGCGACGCATATTGCGACGGCGGGTACGGGAAGCTCTCGGGCGTCAGGTGCTTCACCGTGATCGCCTTCTGCATGAACGCCTTCCAGATCAGCGCGGGGAAGGTGCCGCCGGCGACCGGGTGGCCGTGGAACTCGGTCGTCATCGGGATCAGCTTGTCGGGATAGCCGACCCACACGGCCGCGACCAGCTGCGGGGTGTAGCCGACGAACCAGGCGTCCCCGTAGTTCTCGGTCGTCCCCGTCTTGCCCGCGATCTGCCAGCCGGGGATCTGCGCCGCCTTGCCGGTGCCGTACTGCACGACTCCCTGCAGCATCTGGTTCATCGTCTCCGCCTGCGACTGGGTGAGCACCGGCGTCGGGACGGGCCTGTTCTGCTGGGTGCACTGGAGCTTCGCGTTTGCGAGGCAGTCGACGGTGCGCGGCGTGTTGCCGAAGATCGAGCCGTCGATGCGGCTGCCGCCGTCGGCGAACGCGGTGTACGCGCGCGCCATGTCGAGTGGTGTCGCGGGCTCGGCGCCGAGACCGATCGCGAAGTAGCCGTTCAGCTTCGTCGAGATCCCGAGCTCTCTGGCCGTGTCGCGAACCTGTCGCGGCCCGACGAGCGCCGTGAGCTGCGAGAAGACCGAGTTGTCCGAGTACGCAATGGCCTTGTTCAAGTCGATCGGCCCGAGCGCCTCGCCCTCGTAGTTGTTCACCTGCCAGAGCCGACCGTCGGCGTTGATCGTCACCTGCTTCGACGACGTGAGGATGCTCGACGGCGCGATGCCTTCCTTGAGCGCGGTCGCGAGCACGAACGGCTTGAACGACGAGCCGGGCTGGCGCTCGCCCTGCGTGGCGAGATTGAACTGGCTCTTGTGGTAGTTCTCGCCCCCGACCATCGCGAGCACCGCGCCCGTGTGCGCGTCGAGCACGACGAGCGCTGCGGTCGGGCCGCTCGACGACTGCGGCAGCACCGAGGCGACCGCGTCGCGTGCCGCTTGCTGCAGGTCGACGTCGAGCGTCGTGCGCACGTGTAGCCCGCCGCCGAACGTCTTGCGCGGCCCGAAACGCCTGACGAGCTGGTCCTTGACGAAGTTCGCGAAGTAGGGCGCCGCGTTGCCCTGAGTCGAGGGGAGGCTGACCTTCGCCGGGTCCGGCATCGGGAACGCCGTGCCGTCGCGGTACTGGCTGAGCGTGAGGTAGCCCTGCTGGTACATCTGCAGGAGGACGAGATTGCGCCGCGCCCTCGCGGTCTTGGGATGCGCGACCGGGTCCCACAGGCTCGGGTCCTCCGGGATGCCGGCGAGCAGCGCCGCCTCGGCCGGCTTCATCAGGCTCGCGTGGTGGTGGAAGTAGATGCGCGAGGCCTGCTCGACGCCGTACGCGCCGTTTCCGAAGTAGACGGTGTTGAGGTACGCGGTGAGGATCTTGTCCTTCGACCACTGCCGCTCGAGCTGCCAGGCGAGCGCGGCCTCCATCAGCTTGCGGCCGACCGACTTCTGCGTCGTCAGGTACGCGTTCTTCACGAACTGCTGCGTGATCGTCGAGCCGCCCTGCACGGCGCCGTGGCTCGTGACGTCCGCCCAGAGGGCGCGGGCCATGCCGCGCAGGTCGATCCCGCGGTGCTCGTAGAAGCGCTTGTCCTCGGCCGCGACGATCGCGTGCTTCAGCCAGGGCGATATCTCCTTGGACTGCACGATGATCCGCGCCTGCGATCCGCGGAGGATCGAGAGGATCGTGTAGCCGTTCGACGCGTAGACGTACGTGTTCGCCTGATCCTGCTGCTGCTTCGATGGATCGAGCTGCGGCACCTGTGCAGCGACCGCGGACAGGAGCCCGAAGGTGAACGACGCGACGCCCAGGATCCCGAGGATGACGAGGACGGCGAAAAGTCTGAGCTTGCGGATGCGCCGGCGCTTCGGCCGACGGCGATTTCTCCGAAGGAGCGCCAGAACCGGGGTAGTCTAGCCCGCCATGAGCGTCGAGAACGCCCGGCACCAGGCCGTCGACATCCTCCCCGAGGACGGCCTCGACGCGAAGCTGAAGCTCGGGCGGCCGCTGCGGGTCAAGCTCGGCGTCGACCCGACCTCGCCCGACGTCCACCTCGGGTTCGCCTACGTCCTCGACCGCCTGGCCGACTTCCAGCGGGACGGCCACACCGTCGTGCTGATCGTCGGGGACTACACGGCCCGGATCGGCGATCCGTCCGGCCTCTCCAAGGAGCGGCCGATCCTCGCCGACGAGGTGCTGGACGAGAACTCGAAGTACTTCGCCGAGCAGGCGTTCCGGATCCTCGACCCCGACAAGACCGAGGTACGCCAGAACGGGGAGTGGCTCGGCAAACTCACGTACGCCGACACGGTGCGGCTCGCGCGGACGATGACGGTCGCCCGGCTGCTCGAGCGCGACGACTTCGCGAAGCGCTTCACGGCGCACGTGCCCATCTCGCTCTCGGAATTGCTCTACCCGGTCATGCAGGCCTACGACTCCGTCGCGATCGAGGCCGACATCGAGATCGGCGGCACGGACCAGCGCTTCAACCTGCTCGCGGGGCGCGACGTGATGCCGCAATACGGGCTGGAAGCGCAGGTCGTGATGACCTTCCCGCTCCTCGTCGGCACGGACGGCGAGCTGAAGATGTCGAAGTCGCGCGGCAACTACATCGGGATCACCGAGCCGCCGGAGGAGATGTTCGGGAAGGTGATGTCGATCCCCGACAAGGCGCTCGAGCAGTGGTGGGAGATGCTCGTCGGCGGCGACCATTCCGCCGATCCCATGGAGTGGAAGCTCGAGCTCGCCCGGCGGATCACCGCTCGCTGGCACGGGACGGAGGGCGCCGAGGCGGGGGAGGCCCATTTCACGCGGGTCGTGCGGCGCCACGAGGCCCCCGAGGACGTGCCCGAGCTCGCCCTCCCTGCCGCCGATCCGGTGCACCTGCCGGCGCTCCTCGTCGACGGCCTCGGCGTCGGCTCGACGTCCGAGGCGCGGCGCTTGATCCAGCAGGGCGGCGTGAAGCTGAACGGCGCGCCGGCGGCCGCCGTGGACGTGCCGCGGGACGAGCTCGCCGGGGCGCTCCTGCAGGTCGGAAAGCGCCGTTTTGCCCGTTTGACAGGGTAGGCCGCGTCGCTATACTTCACGGGCCGTCCGAACGGGCGCGCGCAGGAAAGCCCTGTAACTCGACCATAGGAGCCTCCAGGCCCGACTCGTATAGGCTACGATTCGTTTCCTCGGAGGCCTCCTGGCGCGAGTCGGAGGTCTTTTTTGCGCCGTCAGTCAGATGACGGCACCGGTCTTTGAAAACTCAACAGCGAACGTTCTTCGAGTGTCGAGAACTCGGCCAGCTTCGGCTGGGCGAGAACATCAACACCTCGTCGCTTCTTCGGAAGCGGCCTTTGAGCAACAGCTCGAAGTGAAAGGATCGCCGGCTTCTAGCCGGCAACCATTCTTCACGGAGAGTTTGATCCTGGCTCAGGACGAACGCTGGCGGCGCGCTTAAC